>NZ_JBSFDZ010000022.1:0-77196 GCF_053594175.1 Nocardia sp. NPDC001965 | reverse complement strand
GCGCACGGCCGCAGCGAACGCAGAGGTACGCCGAGGCCCACACAGAACGAAAGCCTGCACGAAACACCGACATACCGACGCGCACGGCCGCAGCGAACGCAGAGGTACGCCGAGGCCCACACAGAACGAAAGCCTGCACGAAACACCGACATACCGACGCGCACGGCCGCAGCGAATGCGGAGGTACGCCTATTCCACGGTGACCGATTTCGCCAGGTTCCGTGGTTTGTCCACGTCGTAACCGCGCGCCTGCGCCACCTCCGCGGCGAAGATCTGCAACGGGACCGTGGACAGCAGCGGTTGGTACAGGGTCGGCGCGGACGGGATCTCGATCAGATCGTCGGCGAACGGCCGCACCAGATCATCGCCCTCTTCGGCGATCACGATCGTGCGCGCACCACGGGCCTGGATCTCGCGAATATTGCTCAGCAGCTTGGAGTGCAGTACCCCGCGCCCCTTCGGCGACGGCATCACCACGATCACCGGCAGCCCGCCCTCGATCAGCGCGATCGGACCGTGTTTGAGCTCACCCGCGGCGAAACCTTCCGCGTGCATGTACGCCAGCTCCTTGAGCTTGAGCGCACCCTCGAGCGCCACCGGGTATCCGACGTGGCGACCGAGGAACAGGATGGTCCGTTCCCGGGCGAGTTCCCGGGCGATGGCCCGCACCTGCGGCGCAGTTTCCAGCACCTGTTCCACGAGCTTCGGCATGGCCTCCAGCTCGGCGAATTCGCGTGCCACCTCGTCGGGGTACTTGGTCCCGCGCGCCTGCGCCAGCGCCAGCCCGACCAGCAGGTTCGCCGTCACCTGCGCGAGGAACGCCTTGGTGGAGGCGACCCCGATCTCCGGCCCGGCCCGGGTGTAGAGCACCGCGTCGGATTCGCGCGGGATCTGCGCGCCGTTGGTATTGCAGACCGCCAGCACCCGGGCCTTCTGGCTCTTGGCGTGCCGGACGGCCTCGAGGGTATCGGCCGTCTCACCGGACTGGGAGACCGCCACCACCAGGGTCGAACGGTCGAGCACCGGATCCCGGTAGCGGAACTCGCTGGCCAGCTCCACCTCGACCGGGAGCCGGGTCCAGTGCTCGATGGCGTATTTGGCGACCAGGCCGGAGTGGTAGGCGCTACCGCAGGCCACCACGAAGACCTTCTCCACATCGCGCAGCTCCTGATCGGAGAGGCGCTGTTCGTCCAGCACGATCCGGCCGGCCCGGCTGGGCGTCTGATCGAAATGGCCGATCAGGGTATCGGCGACCGCCACCGGCTGCTCGTCGATCTCCTTGAGCATGAAGTAGTCGTGGCCGCCCTTCTCGGCGGCGGCCAGATCCCAGTCGATGGTGAACGGCCGGGTGCTCACGCCGTCGGCGGAGCCGTCGAAATCGGTGACGCGGTAGCCGTCGGCGGTGATGACCACAGCCTGGCCCTCACCCAGCTCGACCGCTTCGCGGGTGTGCTCGATGAACGCGGTGACATCGGAGGCGATGAACATCTCGTTCTCACCCACCCCCACCACCAGTGGGGTCGAATGACGCGCCGCGATGATCTTTCCGGGGTGGTCGGCATGCGTGAACACCAGCGTGAACGCGCCCTCGAGCCGGCGTAGTACCGACAGGGTGCTGGCCTCGAAATCACCCGCGGTCGGTCCTTCGGCATATGCTCGGGCGACCAGGTGCACGGCGACCTCGGTATCGGTCTCGCTGCGGAGTTCGACCCCGGCATCCTCGAGTTCACGCCGCAGCTGGGCGAAGTTCTCGATGATGCCGTTGTGCACGACCGCGACCTTGCCGCTCACATCCTGGTGCGGATGGGCATTGCGGTCGGTCGGCGCGCCGTGGGTGGCCCACCGCGTATGCCCCATACCGGTACTGCCCGCGAAGTCGTCCGCCCGCGCGGCCGCCAGGGCCTCTTCCAGATTGCTCAACCGCCCGGCGCGCCGCTCGACCGCCACGCCGCCGGTGCCGTCGAGAATCGCCACACCCGCCGAGTCGTAACCGCGGTACTCCATGCGGCGCAAGGCAGCGACGACGACGCCCAACGCGTCCCGGTACCCGACGTACCCCACGATTCCGCACATGGCTCCCCAGCCTACTTATCGGCTAACGTTCTCGTCGTGTCGGCGTCTGTGAAATCACTTCTGAGCACTCTGACCAGCCGCGGCCCGCATCGGGTGCTCCGCGGCAATCTTGCCATCGCGGGTCAGCCCGGGGTGGTGTACACGCCGGAAACGGGCCGGGACCTACCCGCGGTCGCCTTCGGGCACGGCTGGCTGAACGGTGCCGGTAACTACGGCACGCTGCTCGAGCACCTCGCGTCCTGGGGGTTCGTGGCGGCGGCGCCGAACACCGAGCGCGGCCCGGTGCCCTCCCATCTGAACCTCGCCACCGACCTGCTCACCACCCTCGATATCTGCACCGGTGTCCGGCTGGGCGACGGCACCATCACCGTGCACCCCGAACGCCTGGCCCTGGCCGGACACGGGATGGGAGCGGGTGCGGCCGTACTCGCCGCCGCCCGGCGCCGGGTGGCCGCGGTGGCCCCGCTGTTCCCGGCGCCCACCGCGCCCGCCGCCGGCACGGTGGCCGGTGACCTCACCGTCCCGGCGCTGATCCTGGCCGGCGTGGGCGATATCGATTCGCTGAGTTCGGACGCGGTGCCCCTGGCCGCCGCCTGGGGTGGTCCGGTGCTCCTGCGCACCCTCGACGGCGCGGGCCACAACGGTCTCGCCGAGGGCCGCCGCCTCCTGGCCGCACTCGGGGGCGGTAAACACGAACAGAAAACGGCACGTACCACCCGCGCCCTGCTCACGGGTTACCTCCTGCACACCCTCCTCGGTGACAAGACCTACGCCGCCTTCGCCGATCCGGACACCACGATCCGCCACACCCATGTCATCGACCCGGCCGCAGCGCTCCTGGACCGAGAGGAGAGCCGCAGAGCCGCCGCGACCCCCGACCCGGGGACTGTGGGCAAGCTGGTCCGGACACTCCGTAAGTAGCGCACCCGGGACGAGCCGTGGGGAACCGCCTACCGGCGGCCCGCGACCGATATCGGATGGAGCGGCACCGCATCCGAGACGCCGGGCCCGGCAATTCCGCTCATACCGCGATCGGCGTCGCGAGCAGCGAGGTTCCCTGCACTGTGGTGTGGGGTCCGACCCGGTGCAGCGAGACCGACAGGCCGTGTGCGATGGATTCCGCATCGAATTCCCAGCCGTTGTAGCCGTCGAAGGCGGGATCGTCGGCGGCCACGAGCCTTGGCGTCGTCGGTCGCCACCGCTCGTTGATCCACGCAAGCATCTCGTCGCGGCTCGCCGCCTCCATGAAGTCGTTGCCGTACAGATCGTAGGAGCACGATTGCAGTACGCTGCCCTGCTCCGCGATGGTCCAGTCCGACCAGTCGCCGCAGCCGCTCTGGTACCCGTGGCCATAGCAGTGTGCCGCACCGAAGCGGGCGCTGAGCGCTTCGAGGTCGGCGTCCAGGACTCCCTTGTGCACCAGCAGGGTCCAGCCGTCGAACGCCGGAGTGACGACAACCGCCTTGTCGGGCGGCAGATCACCTTGTGCATCGAAGAGCCGGGCGGCCTCGCGGAAGCCGACCGGCACCGCGCCGGTGAGCTGGAAAGCGTCGAGCACCGCGGCCTGGTCGCTGGTCGGGACCGCGTACCAGGCGCACTCGTCGACGAAGGTGGATTCGAGCGGCTCGACAGCGTCGAGATCCTGCGCGCGACGATGCAGGAGGGGCCGATCGAGTGTCGCGTCGCGGGCCACCGGTCCACCCGAAAGCAGCTGGTCGGCGGCCTGACTCGCCCAACCGCCGGCCAACATGCCGACGAGCACCGCCGTGCGCGGCCGCAGGCCGTGCCCATTGTGGACGGTGATGCCGAGGGACTCGGCGAGGTGCTCGGTGCCGGTGCGCGCGAGCGCATCGACGACAAGCGAGAAATCGTCGGGGGAAACCCTGGAGATCACGCGCTGGTACTCGTGGAGGTATTCGCCGACCTTTTCGTTCAGGAGGTCCAGCACCGCCGTGAGCCGCTCGCGACACTGCTGGTGGTCTTCATCGGCGCGGTGGTACAGCGGGCGCAGAACGCAATGCCTGACCTCCGGATCGGGGTGCAGCAGCTGCTCGCGAAAGGACACCGTTGTATCGCTCACGGCGCGCAGCGTATCCGCTCTGCCCGAGCTTCCCAGGGGTGACCGGCGAGGGTCTCGTGACGGGCCACCGCCGAGCCCTGATGTGATCCCCATCACACAGTGTCAGGATTCTCGGAGCCACGTTGTCTGGTACTCGAACCCCCTCGAGATGAAGGAGACAGCCGTGAACGAGAACATCGACGTGGTGGTGATCGGCGGCGGATACGCCGGAGTGATGGCGGCCAATCGTCTGACGCAGCGCGACGACGTGACGGTGACCGTGATCAATCCGCGCCGGGCCTTCGTGCCGCGCCTGCGGTTGCACCAGCTGGTGGGCGGAACCCACGATGCGGTCGTCGACTATCAGGATGTCCTGGCCGAGAGTGTCCGGCTGGTCGTCGACAACGTGACACGGATCGACGCCGCCGGGCGCAGCGTGACAACGGCCGAAAGCGGCACGATCGGCTACGACTACCTGGTCTACGCGGTGGGCAGCACCGTCGCCCGTCCGCCGGTGCCGGGTGCGGCCGAGTTCACCCACCCGGTCGCCACTCTGGAGGCGGCGCAACGGCTGCGGTCGACCCTCTTCGACACCCCCATGACGGCCGCCGTAACAGTGGTCGGAGGCGGCCCGACCGGGATCGAAACCGCCGCGGAGCTGGCCGAGCAGGGCCGCGCGGTCACGCTGGTCTGCGGCAGCGTCCTCGGCCCCTACCTGCATCCGAAGGCTCGGCGGACCGCCCGCAAGTACTTCGCCGGGCTGGGGGTGACCGTGATAGAAGGAGCCGATGTCACGGCGGTCACCCGGGACACCGTCGAACTGGACGACGGCCGGACGCTCGCGAGCGAGGTCACCATCTGGACGGCGGGCTTCGGCGTCCCCGACCTGGCCGGTCACAGCGGCCTGAGCACCGACGCCGCTGGACGTCTGCTCACCGACGAGACACTGACCAGCATCGACGACGAGCGCATCGTCGCGGCGGGTGATTCGTCGGCGCCGTCGGATCTGCCGTTCCGGATGAGCGCCTACACCGCGTACTGCCTGGGCGCGCACGCCGCGGACACACTGCTGCACCGCATCGCGGGTGAACAGCCCACACCGATCGACATGTCCTTCCCGGCCATGTGCCTCAGCTTCGGCCGCGACGCCGGGATCTACCAGCTCGGTCACAAGGACGAGACCGCGATGCGGCTGTACTTCAGCGGATTCCTGGGCAAGAAGCTCAAGGAATTCGCGTGCAACGCAGGTATCGAACATCTGGCGAACGAGGCGCGCAAACCGGGTTCGCACCACTGGTTCAAGGACGGCAAACACCGGCCCCAGCTGCTCCGGGCCCAGCGCGACAGGGCGGCGGAGCCGGCCGCATAGGACACCGGAGCCCGGCATCGCCGCACTGTTCTCGGCAGCACGTGTGCGGCGGTGCCATCGCGCTCGCCGCACGGATGTTCCGGCAAGGAGAACCGGCCGGGCCTGCGACGGCTCAGACCAGCCAGCTGTTTCGCCGGTAGTAATCCGCCTCGTCGTCACCGTCGTCGTCTATCGGTGCGACGACACTGTTTCGCCGGCGGGCGGCGATGGACCGTGCGATCACCTCGTTCGGGTCGAGCTCACCGGATTGTCCCGCCCGCGTCGTATTTCCTGCGCCCGCTCCCGGGACACCCGTGCCGCCGCCCCCGGACGGCGGCGACCCCGTGTTCTGCCGGTGTTTCTCCTCGCGCGGCCGCGGAAATTCGAGCTCCCGCGGCCCGGCGGAATCCGGTTCGGGCGGTCGCTCGATCCGGGCCGCCCGATCGGTGTCCTGGTGCCCCGGTTCGTCCACACCGGTGTGCGGATCATGCTCTCGGCCTTCCTGTTCGGCCACCATATCCGCCCAGAACCGCCGCATATCGGCCGCCGACTGCTCGGCGAGCTCGGCACTCCGGGCTTCTCGCCGGGCTTTCGCCTCCGCCATCCGCTCCACCATGCGCTCGGAGTACCGGCGGCATTCCTCGCCGATCCGTTCGACTTCACTGGCCATACTCACCTCGCCGGTCGGCCCCGGACAGCGTCACCGCGGTTCGGCCCGTGATCACAGCGGGCCCGCCTCGGCCAGCTGCGCGCCGGTATCCACCGGGGGCGCGGGTGGCGGGGCCGGCGAATCGGGTTCGGGAGGCTCCGCTTCTTCGGGTTGCTGGACCGGGTAATCCTGCGGCCGGTGTTCGCCGTCTTCCTGTTTCGTTCCGGCCGGCGCCCCGGGCACCCCCGCGGGCTGTCCGGCGGGCGGCTGATCCCCGGCCTCCGGCGTCGCCGTTTCGCCCGGTGAGCTCGCGCCGACGATCACCGGCGTCCCGTCGGGGCCGACTTCGACCCGGTAGGTCGCGGGATCACCGGTCGGACTGTCCACCACGAGCGCCAATGCACCGTCGGGACCGACTTCGAGCTTGTAGTTCCGGCCGTTGAACTCGACGCCGCCGACGGCCGGCTCACCGTCACCCTCGGGGTCCGGTTTCCCGTCACCGTCGACGTCGGCATCGGGTTCGCCGTCACCGTCGAGATCCTTGTCGGGTTCGCCGTCACCGTCGAGATCCTTGTCGGGTTCGCCGTCACCGTCGAGATCCTTGTCGGGTTCGCCGTCACCGTCGGCGTCCTGGTCCGGTTTGCCGTCACCGTCGAGACCCTGCTCGGTATCGCCTTCGGGATCGATCACCTTCTCGGCCTCTTCGCGCAGCTGCTCGAGCGTACTGCCGATCTGCTCGGTCGCCGAGCCGACCAGACTGCTCAGCCCCTCGGACACCTGGGTACCGATATCCGACGAAGCGAGCTGGGTGCCCAGTTGCGCGATGGTGGACAGTGGATTGTCCGTGCTCGGGGTCTGAGTGGTCGCCGGGGTACCGGTGGTCGCGGGTGTGCCGGTGGTCGCCGGGGTACCCGTCGTCGCGGGAGTACCCGTCGTCGCGGGGGTACCGGTCGTGGCGGGTGTACCGGTGGAGCTGGGCTGATTCGTGGTTCCGGACGGTGTGGTGGGCTGCGAGGTCGGCGAAGCCTTCGGGCACGGATATCGGGTCGCGTTCAGACCCGCGAACGCACCGACTATTTCGTCGTGAATACTCGCGACCAACTGGTTCGTCTGATCGCAGGCACTGACGAATTCCCTGAGATTCGACTCGTATTCGGGCTTGAACGTTTCGTTCAACCAACTCGTACAACGCGCCTTCATCTTGCCGACGTAGGTCGAATCTCCATCGCTCAGCAATGGAATGTAGAGACCCCCGGACTCGGCAAGATCCGGGAATATCCTGTTGACCCTGTCGACCAGGGTGTCGCTGCCCATTGCCGAACTCCAGCCGAACCCCTGGGCGAAAGTGATGATGCTGTCGATGTCCTCGGGGGTCTTACCGTGCACATCGGGGTCGCCGTCGAGCAGAATCCCTTCGGCGGCTTTGGCCTTGATCCCCACCGCCTGACGCAGGGCCTGCGGCGCCGCATCGATTTCTTCGTGGACCTTGCGCACGATATTGATATCGGCCTCGGAAAGCTGGAGCTGCGTGGCCATCATATTCGCGGCCAGGGTAGCCGCCTCTCCCCACCACGCCGTGGACAGGTCGTGTGCGAGAGTGGCCTGCTGATTGCGCTCGGTGGCAACCCTGTCGAGTACGGTCTCCAGCGTATCCGCGGCTGTCCGGAACGCATTCTCGTTCAGCCCGTTCTGCTGATAGAACAATCCGTGCAGAACCTGGTAGTTCCGGAAATCGGGCGCGGTGGCGGCGCCCACCCACCGGAGATAACGGGCTTCCAGTATCTCGAAGTAACGCAGTGCCTTCGAACCGATTCCGAGCAGTTCGGTACAGCTACGATTCTCCGCCGCCGGGGTTCCCTGATCGTCGGCCATCGATTCAGCTCGCCGCCTGCCGAGTTCTATCGGCGTTCTCCTGGTCCACATCGGACATCTCGATCACCGTCTGCCCCATGGCGTCACCGGTGAGCTGGGTGGCCTCGGACCAATCGCCGAGCCATTTCTCCACCGCCGCGATCCCGGCGTGAATCGCGTCCCCCTGCGCCTTGTACGCAGCACCGGTATCGGCGGGGGCGATCGGGCTACCGGCGACACTCTTCGCCTGATCCCCGATCACCCCGGCGCTGGTGCGCATATCGTTCGCCAGGGCCACCAGAGCATCACCCTGCATTCCGACCGACTGATCACCTGTACTCACGAGCCGCTCCCCTCCGTCCTGCTCCGCCCCGCGCGGGACCGCCCCGTTCGGCCGAGCTGCGCTGTCACTGAATCCGACGTATCCCGGGCCCGACAGGTTCCGCGCCCGGAAGGCCCGGTACGCCGACCGCGAACGATTTCCCGTTCATCTTTCCATCCCCGACGGTACAGCGCAGCCCCGTTCCCGGCCGGGAACGGGGCTGGTGGCGGCCATGGGGCGCAGGGGGTTACGCCGCCACCGAACCGATCCGGTGACGGCGGATGATCAGCGTTTCGGCATGAACAGCCACAGCGCGAGGTAGATGAGGAACTGCGGGCCGGGCAGCACACAGGACACCACGAACAACAGCCGGACGAGTCCGGAGCTGAAGCCGAAGTATTCGGCGATTCCGCCGCAGACTCCGCCGATCCACTTATCGGAGGTGGAGCGGGTGAAACGGCGTGCGGGGGCGGTCATGGCGGTCCTTTCGATCGCGGTTGCTACACCCTCCACTATCCGGACCGCCACCGGCCGCTCGCATCGGCAGCGCTACCGACCCGCACCCTGATTTCCGGGGCCCGCGGCTCAGGGTGGATCCCTGAGCCGCGTATCGGTTCAGACCGCCGCGACCAGTTTCGCGAGATCGTCGGCGAGCTGCTGGGCCCGGTCCTGATCGGTGGCCTCCACCATGACCCGGATCAGCTGTTCGGTTCCGCTGGGACGCAACAGGATTCGACCGGTATCGCCGAGCAGGTCCTCGGCTGCGCGGACGGCGTCGAGGACACCCGGATCGGCGGTCACCGCGGCTTTGTCCGAGACCGGGACATTCACCAGGACCTGGGGCACCTTCTGGATCACCGCCGCCAGCTCGGCCAACGGCGACCCGGTCCGGGCCATCCGGGCCATCAACTGCAGGCCGGTCAGAATACCGTCACCGGTGGTGCCGTGGCGCGGGAAGACGACGTGCCCGGACTGCTCGCCACCCAGCGTGTAACCACCGGTGCGCAATTCCTCCAGCACATACCGATCACCGACACCGGTGGTGCGAACGGTGATGCCGGCGGCCCGCATCGCCAGATGCAGTCCCAGGTTGCTCATCACGGTGGCCACGAGTGTTTCGTCGACGAGGGTCCCGGATTCGCGCATTCCGATGGCCAGGATCGCCATGATCGCGTCGCCGTCGACGATCTCGCCCGCCGCGTCCACCGCCAGACACCGATCGGCGTCACCGTCGTGGGCCAGGCCGAGGTCGGCCCCGTGCTCCCGGACCGCCTGCTGAACCTGCTCTATATGAGTCGAACCGCATCCGGCATTGATATTGAGCCCGTCGGGGTCGGCATTGATCGCGACGACCCGGGCACCGGCTGCACGGTAGGCGGCGGGCCCGACCTCGGACGCGGCACCGTGCGCGCAGTCCACCACGACGGTCAGTCCGCTCAGATCCTGACCGGTGACCTCCACCAGATGCTCGACATAGCGCTCATGGGTATTGCCGAGACCGAACTGCCCGAGCGGATCCGAACCGGGCCGGCCCGTCGCGGCGGCACCGAGCACCCGGCCGATCCCCGCCCCGGTCGGGCGATCGAAGCCACCGGCCGCGACCCGCTCCTCGATACGTTCCTCGACAGCGTCTTCGAGTTTGTGCCCACCGGCCGCGAAGATCTTGATTCCGTTGTCCGGCATGGGATTGTGCGAGGCGGAGATCATCACGCCCAGGCTCGCGTCGTACAGACCGGTCAGGTAGGCGACAGCGGGGGTCGGCAGCACGCCGACCGGCAACACATCCATTCCCGCGGCGGTCAGCCCCGCGGTCACCGCGGCCTCCAGCATCTCCCCGCTGGCGCGCGGATCCCGCCCGAGGACCGCGACCTTACGGTGACCGGCCCGGACGTCCCCGCCCAGTACCTGCGCCGCCGCCCCGGCAACCCGTAACGCCAGCTCCGGGCTCAACGAATCGTTGGCGAGCCCGCGTACGCCGTCGGTGCCGAACAGATGTCCCATACCTTGCCCCTCGTCAGTGAGTCCACAGCACACGCCGATCCCTGCCGAACTGCCCTCGGAACGGTCGGCCGGCGAACGCCGCGGTAGATATAGCACGAGAGCAGGCGACCGGACCGGCCGGTCGCCTGCTCTCGGAACCGACACCGGTCTGTCCACCCGCACGCGGCGGGCGGACAGCCGACATCGGTGATATCAGCGCTTCGAGTACTGCGGCGCTTTACGGGCCTTCTTCAGGCCGTACTTCTTGCGCTCGGTGGCACGCGGGTCACGAGTGAGGAACCCGGCGCGCTTGAGCGCGGGACGATCGTCCGCGTTGACCACGATCAGCGCGCGGGCGATGGCCAGACGCAGCGCGCCGGCCTGACCCGAGGGGCCGCCGCCGTGCAGGCGGGCGTGCACATCGAAGCCTTCGACGCGCTCGACAGTGACCAGCGGCGACTTCACCAGCTGCTGGTGCACCTTGTTCGGGAAGTAGTCCTCGATCGAACGACCGTTGAGCACGAAGTTGCCGGTACCCGGCACCAGGCGCACCCGGACCACGGCTTCCTTGCGGCGGCCGACGGTCTGCACCGGACGGTCCAGCGGAGCCGCGTACTCGACGAACTCGGCGTCGTCGTCGTACACAACGCCCTCGTCCAGCACCTCGGCCGCGGCGTCCTCGACGACCGCTTCGTCGTATTCGGTGAATTCCTCGGGAGCGGTCACTGGGCCACCTGCTTGATCTCGAACGGAACGGGCTGCTGCGCGGTGTGCGGATGGGTCGGGCCCGCGTACACCTTCAGCTTGCCGGCGATCGCGTTGCCGAGTTTGTTCTTGGGGATCATGCCCTTGACGGCCTTCTCCACCAGCCGGTCGGGGCGCGTTTCCAGCACCTGACCGACAGTGCGGGACTTCAGGCCACCGGGGTGCCCGGAGTGGTGATGGATGAGCTTGTCCCGACGCTTGTTGCCGCTGATGGCAACCTTGTCGGCGTTGATGATGATGACGAAATCGCCACCGTCCATATGCGGTGCGTAGGTCGGCTTGTGCTTACCGCGCAGCAGATTCGCTGCCTGAACGGCAAGACGGCCGAGCACTACGTCAGTGGCGTCGATGACGTACCACTGCCGGGTGACGTCACCCGCCTTCGGGCTGTACGTAGGCACAGTGCTTCCCTGTCTGTCGTCGATGCTGCCGGCCCGGTGCGTGGTCGAGGGAATCCCGGCGGCCGGTTGAGACCCGGGCCTCGGCGTTCCACACACCAGCCGATCACGATACCAGCCGGGTACAGGCATCCGGAAACCGCCCGGAAGCTGCTCCGATATCGCCGGATGCCGGTCAGATATCGATCGGCGGGCCCGGGTCGGCGATACCCGGCAGACCGGGTACCAGGTAACGGAGGGTGTCGATACCGGGTTCCGCGCATTCGGTCCGGTCCGGCTCCTCGGCCTGCCCGGGTTCCGGCACGGCGCCCCGGACCGAATCGCCCGGCCCGGGAGCGGCGGGTACACGGGCGTAGCGCGGACTGTCCGGACCGCCGTCGCCGGTGGCCGACCGGCCGTGCGGTTCGACGGTCACCCGCGGCATGGGTACACACCCGGCCGTTGCGGTCGACAGTCGGAGCCCGGGCGCAGCCGTGCCGGCGACCGCGGTCTCGGCGGCGGGATAGGCCTGCGCGGTACCCGCTCCGTGCGCGCCCCAGGCCGTCACGGCGAGTGCGGCCACTCCGACGACGGCGTGCGCCCCGAACAGGTTGTCCTTCATCTTGTTCCAGAGCTTGCCCTTACCGCGATCGCCGTCCGGCTCGGAACCGGTCCGCGATTCACCGGCACCGGGTCCGGTGCGGCCGGGTTCCGGCCCGCCGTGGCCCGGCGGCACCGCCGCTTGGTTACCCGTCGCCGGATCCGGCGGCCGGGTGAACCGGCTCGGCGGCCCCGATATGGGTGGCGGCAACTCGCCGCGCTCGACCTTCACCGTGGCTTCCTGATCGGACGGACCATAAGAGAAAGGAGCCGCCGGCGGGCCCGGCGGCTGGGCAGCAGCGCCGTGACCGCCCTGGTTCGGTCCGGGTACCGGACCCGGCGGCGCGATATTCGGGGCCGGCGGGTGCGGTCCCGGCGCGGGGCGATACGACCCCGGCGGGCTCTGCCCCGGGCCGGGCCCGTTCGGGGCAGAGTTGGGCGCAGGCGGTGCGGAGACCGCGTGGTTCGGCGCGGGAACGCCGGGGTCCGGCTGCGGCACCGGCGCACTCGGGCCGGGCGGCGGATACGGCGCCGGACCGTCGTCCGTGTCCTCGTTTTCGCTGATCAGCAGATGGGTAGCGCCGAGAACCAGCGCATGCATCGGATGCTCGGCCTTCTTCAACCGCTGCCCCAGATGGTTACGGAAGGCGAATCGCAGGGTTTCGTTGAACACCACTTGCCCGGCCAGCAGCACCGTGGAATTGTCCGCGCCGATCGAGCGCGCGGCGGCCATCACTTCGATCACGGTGTCGTCGGCGACCCGGGGGTTGCGGGTCGATTCGGGATCGATCGGCACGTACACCGATTCGGTCGGGCGTTCGTCGTCGCCGTGCACCGCGACGACGAGCACATTGGCGCGGCCGTCCACCACATGTCCGTCGAAATGGACGGCGGTGGCCCCGACCCCCTCGGGCAACGCGGGGTCGGGCGGCCGGACCAGGCCGAGCGCACGGACATATCCGGACAGTGCGATGGATTCCGGGATCGGCTCGACCTCGACATCGAGTTGTTCGACCAGCTGGGCGTACGCGTCGATCTTCGGGTCCGGCCAATCGTCGGGATAGGGCAGCGCGACCACATCCGGTTTACCTCGGAGATAGGTCCCCACGGCGGCCAGCGGGTTGTAGAGCCGCGCCCGGAACACCAGTTCGGCCGGCCAGGTGGCCCCGGCGATAACGATCTGGGAATGCCCGAGAATCTCCCGCACATCCGGGATCGCCATCCCGAGATCGGGCCGCTGCCGATCCGCGCCGGCGGTATAGAGCCGGCCGGAGGCATCGGCCAGCAGATAGGCGGGTGGGTTGTAGCTTCCCTCGACCTGCACGGGGCGGATGGGCACGCCGGATCCGCCCGCGGCGACGGACACCACATCCCACCCGAGATGTACTGCCCCTACTCGCACCATCACAGGCATCAGTGTGCCTGGTGTACAGATGTCGCGCTCGCCGCCCCCACCCACCAGCGGGGCGAGTGATCGATCGGCCCGGTCAGTGCTCTCATCTCGCGGACTTCTTCAGCCGCAGGCGGGTCCAGGTGATGAGGGCGAGCACCACTGTGATGGCCACCACCAGGCCGATATCCAGAAACCATACGTTTCGCGCATGTTCCCAGAACCCGTCCTGTTGCGATTGGACGAACAGTGAGCGAATATCCACCGTCGATGCCGCGGCGGCGTAACCCCAGCGCGAGGGGAACAACCACGAGACCTGTTCCAGCACCACGCGATCGGTCACCGGGATCAGGCCTCCCGCCATCACCAGCAGCCCCATGATCGCCACCACCAGCAGCGGCATCACCTGCTCGCTGGATTTGGCCAGACTGGACAACAACAGCCCGAACACCACACAGGCGACGGCGGTGGCGGCGATATCTATATAGAGTTCGACGCCGCCGACGGCCAGCACCGATCCCTCCTCCGGCCGCTTCTTGCCCAGCAGCACGAAACCGATCATCACTCCCGACTGCAGCAGCGCGGCCAGGCTGAACACCACGATCTTCGCCGTCAGATAGGCCCCCGAGCGCAATCCGACCGCGCGTTCCCGCACGAAGATCGTCCGCTCTCCGACCAGATCCCGGACGGTGAGGGTGGAACCCATGAAACAGGCACCGAGAATGAGCACCACCAGCAACTGCTGCGGTTCGGAACTACCGACACGGATGAAGGATCCGTCGTCGGTCTGCGTCAACGGTGGCGGGGAGAACCCGTACTGTCCCGGCACCACCAGCGACAATCCACCCAGCACGAACGGCAGCAACACCAGGAAGGTGAGGTAGCCGCGGTCGGCCAGGATCAAACGCAACTGCCGCCGGGCCAGGGTGGAGAACTGTTTCCAGGCGCCCGACTGCGGGGGCGAACCACCGCCGCTCTGCCGCGCGGCGGGGGGCGGCGGCGGTGGCAGCGCCGCCTGCCGGGACCGGTAGTGCGCGAACGCGGCATCCGGGTTGGCCGCCACATCGGCAAAGATCCGCGCCCAATCGCTGGTGCCCAGTGCGGCTTCCACCCCCGCGGGGTTGCCGGCGTAGGCGGTCTTCCCGCCGGGGGCCAGCAGCACCACCTGATCGCACATGTCCAAGCAGGCCACAGAGTGGGTGACGACGATCACCACCCGGCCGGCGTCGGCCAGTTCCCGCAGCATCATCATGACCTGCCGGTCCAGCGCCGGGTCCAGGCCGGATGTCGGTTCGTCGAGGATCAGCAGCGAGGGACCGGTGAGCAGTTCCAGCGCCACCGACGCGCGTTTGCGCTGGCCACCGGAGAGCCGGTCGACCCGGGTGTCGGCGTGTTCGGTGAGCGAGAGTTCCCGCAGGACACCGTCGATGACCTGCTGCCGGTCCGCTTTGGAGGAGTCGGGTGGCAGCCGCAGTTCCGCTGCGAAGCCCAGCGCCTGCCGGACGGTGAGCTGGCGGTGCAGCACATCGTCCTGCGGCACCATGCCGATTCGAGAACGCAGCGCTTCGTATTCCCCGTGCAGATCACGGCCTTCGAAGGTCACCGCGCCGCCGGAGGGGTGAGTGCTGCCCGCGATCAGGCGCGACAGCGTCGACTTACCGGCACCGGAGGGGCCGATCAACGCGGTCAGTGTGCCACGCGCGGCCTGCATGTTCACATCGACGAGCAGCTGTTTGTTGCCCTCGACGGTGAATCCCACCCCGTGCACGGCCAGTCCCTGTTCGGCGACCGGGCGCTGCCGATGTACCAGGGTGCCCTGCTGCACCTCGAAGTCGATGTTGCCGATGGTGATGATGTCGCGTTCGCGCAGAACGGTGCGCTGCCGGCGGACACCGTTGACGAATGTTCCGTTGGCCGAACCGAGGTCCTCGAGAGCGAGGCCGTCGGCACCGGCGACCAGGCGCGCGTGCTTACGTGAGGCCAGCGGATCGTTGACGACGATCTGGTTGTCCGAGGTGCGCCCGATCGCCAGACCCCCCGGCGGGATCCGGTCGGCCCGGGCGACCGGTCCCTCGGTGGCGCGATGCCGGACCGGCGGTACGGCGGCCACGCTCGCCTTGGCGGTCATGTTCACATTGGCGGCCTGCGGCGGTACGGCCGGCGGCTGGGCTGCGGTGGCGACCTGCGGCGGGTGAGGCGGCTGCCCACCGTGCGGTGGCCGCTGCTGCGCCGGCGCCGGACGTGACGACGGGAGCGGCCGGCCGGGCGCGGGTCCGCGCTGCCCGGGAGGCGGGATCTGTGGTTGCGCGCCGGACTGCGGGCGCGGCGGAGCGGGGCGCGGTAACGGCTGCGATTGCGGTGGCGGCACCTGCGCCTGGGGGCGCGGTGGCTGCTGGGGAGCACCGGCGGGCACGAGCCAGATCAGCGGACCGCTGATCGCGTCACCGAGTCGTACCTGGGTGGGCCGGTCGATGGGGACGGGCCCACCGAGCCGGCGCGCGTCGACGAACACTCCGTTGGTGCTGCCGTTGTCGGTGAGTACCCAGGCCCCCGACTGCCAGGCCAGTATCGCGTGTACCCGCGATACCAGCGGACTGTCGACGAACAGCGTCACCTCGGGCGCGCGGCCCAGCGTGATCTGCTGATTCGAATCGAAGACTCGTTCGGTTCCATCATGGCGCACCGTTATGGTGCGCACCCCCGGTGCAGACATGCAGCGGATACTATTCCATTACCCGGGCATCGGAGGTGCCCCCGAGCGGGGGCTATGTCCGCGCTCCGGAGGCAACGATCAGCACTCGAACCGGCCGAAATGGGGGAGGATCCATGCCGAAACTCTCGACCTCTGCTGTCGTCGTCTCGGCGCTGTGCGCACTACTGCTGGTCACCGGGTGTACCCGATCCGTGGACGGCCACGCGGTATCGATCTACGACAATCCCTTCCAGGTGGCCGGCCTGCCGACCACGAGTGGTCCCAGCGGTCCGCGGGAGAACGCCCCCACCTCCGACCTGGTCGCCGAGCACAGCGACGGCGGCGATATCGATACGCTGGCGCTCAATGCCGTCACCGATGTGCAGGCGTACTGGGACGAGCACTACGACGCCGAGTTCGACGGCGATTTCGCACCGGTGGACAAACTGATCTCCTGGAGCGCCCGCGACTCGCGCCGCGACTCGGTGGAGTTCTGCACCGAATCGACCTATCGCATGGTGAACGCGGCCTACTGCCGCCTGGACAACTCCATAGGCTGGGACCGGGCGCTGCTGCTGCCCACCATGACCGAAACCTTCGGGCAGATGTCGGTGGTGATGGTGATCGCCCACGAGTACGGGCACGCCATCCAGAACAATGCGAAGATCGTCGACCGCGACGATCCGGTCATCGTGAAAGAACAGCAGGCCGACTGCTTCGCCGGTGCCTATATGCGCTGGGTGGCCGAGGGGAAATCGGACTACTTCACCATCAACACCTCCGACGGCCTGAACTCGGTGCTGGCCGCCACGGTGGCGATCCGCGATTCCGATCCCGACGACCCCGAGAGTGTGCACGGTTCGGCCTTCGAACGGGTTTCGGCCGTGCAGATCGGTTTCACCGACGGCGCCAAGGGCTGCAAGGGGATCGATATGGACGAGATCGAGCAGCGCCGCGGCGATCTGCCGCAAAGTTTCGACGGTGCGTCCGGGGAGTTCGAGATCACCGAGAAGAGCCTCGTCGAACTGAGCAAGGCGCTGTCGGTGATCCTGCCGACCCCGAAGGAACCGACCTATCGTTACGACGGGGCGGAAATCGAGTGCAGCGACGGGGTCGCCACCGAACCCGTCACGTATTGCCCGGCGAGCAATACGATCGCCACCAATATCGACGGGCTCGCCGAGCGCGGCACGGCCACCGATGATGCCGAGGTCCCGTTACCGGTGAAGGTCACCGGCGATTTCAACGGGTACGTGGTGTTCATCTCGCGCTACACATTGGCCGTGCAGCGGAGCCGGGACCAGGATCTGGTGGGTGCGAAGACCGGGCTGCGGGCGGCCTGTCTGTCCGGAGTGGCCACCGGGAAGCTGGCGGAATCCGGTCGGGCGCAGGGCGATATCACGCTGGCGGCCGGTGACCTGGACGAGGCGGTATCGGGCCTGCTGGCCGACGGCCTTGCCGCCAGTGACGTCGAGGGGAAGACGGTCCCGAGCGGCTTCTCCCGGGTGGACGCGTTCCGTGCCGGGGTTCTCGGCGGGGAGGAAACCTGTAGTGCCCGGTACGAATAGCCGAGGCGTCTCACAACCCGAACGGTGGCGGTGCGGCAGATTCGTACCGCATCATGCGGTGGCCGATCAGGATCTCGGTTCCCGGGATCAGCACCACGGGCTGATGTGGTGGGATACGCACCCAGTCGCGGTAGCCGGCGGCCCGGGTACGGGTGCCGTTGGTGGACCCGCGGTCGACCAGTGTCACATCCCAGTTCACCAGCCGTAGTTCCGCGTGTGCGCGTGACATTCCGCCGGAATTGTCCACAACCTGGAGTGGAGTGAGCCCGCGCCGGGCCGGCTCGGAGTTCTCCGGGTCGCGGCCCAGTACGGAATCCCCCTCCAGCAGATAGGTTGCGCCGTCGTCGAGGACGAGGATGCCCAGCGGAGGCCGGACCACTTCGATCAATGGCTGGGTCTGGTCCACCGGCATACCGCAGACGCTGCAGAAGGCCGCGCGCGGATCGGTGGGATGAGCACGCGCGCATTTGAATCCCATCACCTTGACGGTGAGCGCGTTGCCCTTGGCGGTGGCCTCGGTCCGGCGGCGCAGTTCCGGGTCCAGGGGCGGAGTACCGCGTTCGGCCGGTCCGTGCGCGGCGTAGGGCAGGTCCCGGCGCGGGGTGGGATGCGCGGGCGGGCGGGGCAGTGGATCGGAATCCGCCGTCCGGGCACCGAGGGTGGCATCGGCCGCGGTACTCCGGTGCGGCTGCCGGTCGCTGATCTCGGTCTTCGCCCGGTGCGGGTCGGTTTCGCCGCTCCCGCGCGACCCGCCGACGGGTTCGGGTTCGGGTTCGCCCGGCCCGGTACCGGATCCGCTGCCCCGCTCGGAGAGTTCGACGGTGTCCATCAGCGGTGTCGATATCGCGGTGACCACGGCATCCGGGTCCGCGGGCGGGTCCGGCTGCCGGTCCGGCGATTCCCGGGGCGGCCGGACGGCGTCCGCGGTCTCCCCCGATTCCGGGCCCTCCGGGCGCGTGCGGCGCGAGATCCCGGCCGCCGGCGATGCCGTGTTCCCGCCCGCGGGCGATGTCCAGACGATCACCCCGGCGGCCTCGGCGATCCCCTCCACCAGCCGGCCGATTCCGCGGACCGCCGGGAGCGCCGGCCGCGGATCCCGGTCCGTGTCGACGCCGATATCGTCGACGAACAGCGCGACCGCGCGAGCCGGGGTGGCCGCGGTGCGATCGACGGTGAACGCCGCGTCCCGGCCGTGGAAGTATTCGCGGGCCGCGTCGTCGAGCACCGCGGTGACGGCGCCGTGCAGGAAGATCGCGATACGGCCGGGGCCCGCGGTGGAGAGAATGCCGAAGTCCGTCGAGTTCGCCGGTCCGGTCCGGTCCCCCTGCGTCATGAGCCATCTGGTGGCTTCCCGGGCGATCAGCGCACCCGGCCCGTCGGGCCGCCGCGCGGCCGCTTCGTGCACGAGTTCGGCCAGGGCGACCAGTGCGCGCATCGCGGGAGCGTCTGCGGTGGGCCGGCCCGCACCGCGATGGGCGACCAGCACCACCGCATCCGCGACCCGGGCCGCCGCATGCGGTCCGGTGACGACCTCGACCTGCTGATCCCGCATCGGGATCAGCCGCCGTCGGAGTCGCGCTGCGGTTCGCCTGCCACTGCTCCAGGGTATGGCACCGGGCCTCGGCCGCCCTCCCCGAGATCGCCCTCGGTCGGGTAACTTCGACACCGCAGTTTCGATCGGAACGAGGGGCCGGCCCATGGTTCGGATATCGCGTGTCAGCACCGTCGCCGCGGTCGTCGCTCTCGTGGCGGCCGGTTTGTCCGGATGCGGCGCGCCGGCAGGGACGGCGGTCCCGGGGGAAATCGACGTACGCACCTTGGCGGTCGGTGATTTCCCGGTCGACAAGTTCGACTACCCGGGCGACGCCGGCGACAAGGGGCCGGTGCTGGAGGGCATCCGCATGGCGGAGGCGGTCGTCACCAGTGACCGGATCGACCCCTCGTTGCGATACGGACGCGGTTCCAAGGTGCTGCCCGATCCGGCCACCGCGATCGACTTCCTGGCCAATGTGTCCGAGCCGGTGCTGAAGAACCGCAAGATGGTGGTCGGTTACGCGGCCAGCGGGGCCGACCGCGACGATCCGGAGGGGCAGACCCGTCCGGACTCGGGCGCCACCGCCGTCACCGTGGTGGCATTGCGTTTCCCCGACACCGCGGCGGCCACCAGGGCCGCGAAGGAGTTGGAGGACGCCGATATCGGTGTCTCCCCCGACAACCGGCGGCTGAAGTCGGTGGAACATCCCGACGCGCTGGTGCACTGGCGGCCCGGTATCGCCAATATCGGCGCCTTCCTGGCGCAGGACGAATTCGTGATATCCCTGTTCGTCCAGCGGCCGAACGCCGACAGCAAGGATCTGGTGTACTGGGTCGACAAGACGCTCACCGCCCAGCTCGCGCAACTCCGCCGATTCCGGCCCACTCCCACCGCGGATATCGCGGATCTGCAGGTCGATCCCGAGAACATGCTGTCGCGCGTTGTCGTCGCCGATCGTTCGGGGCAGGTCCCCGATCCCGACAAGTTCGCCGTCTACGGCCGGAACTATCTGATCGCTTCGGCCGACGACCAGCCCGAACGCGCCCGCCTGCTGGACGAATCCGGTTTCGAGAGCGCCGCGTATGCCGACGGCAGTTCGGTGGCTCGGGTGCGCGATCCGGCCGGGGCGCCGATCCTGGTGGACGGGTTCGCCGCGTCGACGGGCGAAGCCTACGATCCGCATCCCGCGGTGGCCGGTGTCCCCGGTGCCGAATGCCTGCAGCTCAATTCGAAGGGCGATCCGCAGCACCAGTACCGTTTCCGCTGCTTCGTCCCGTACAAGCGGTACGTGGGTGTCGTGTCCAGCGATAGCGAGACCGAGGTCGAGCAGAAGACCGCGGCCCAGTACGCGTTGCTCGCGAACAGTCTCTGATCCCCGCCCCGGCCGGTCGGTGGCCGGTCCGGAATTCGTTGTGGCGCGGACACTCTCGCCGTGCGGCGCGTCGCGCCGATTTTGCTCCAAGGGCAGGCTAGCCTTACCGTGTTCTGCGTCTCATCGGGGCGCGAACGCTCGGCGCCCGTACACACGCCCACCTGTGCTTTGAGCCTGCCATATCCATTTGCTATCACGCGCGGTAGTTAGGTAACCCTTGCCACGACTGCGCGAACGCACTAATTTCGCACCGACTCCACACTCCGGTACTCCGAACCACAATTCCGAGAAAGGAAACCTTGGTGAAAAGCGTTCTCTCCGAACGTAAGACGCTTCACCCACCTAGCATCGAAGATATCGAGCACCGTGAGTTACCCGAAACCGCCGGACGGGCGGTGCGTGAACTGGCCGCTGAGATCGCGTTCACACTGGACCCCGCGCCGGGCGATACCGCGCGGGCACTGTCCGACCCCGCGCTGATCGCGCAGATCACCGCCCGCGTGCCCGAACTCCCCGCGGAAGTACGCCACGCGGTACGCCCGCCGACCGGATCGGCCGGGGCATGCGTACTGCGGCGGCTGCCCCTGCACGACGACGAGATCGGCCCCACCCCACCGGATTGGCAGAGCGCGACCGCCTGGACCGCCGAGCCGGATCGGCCGGGCTGCTCGGCCGAGCTGGACATCGCCATGCTTCTGCTCGCCGCGGCCGCCGGTGAACCGTTCGGCTGGGCCGGTCAGCAGGACGGGCGCCTGGTCAACAACATCGTGCCGGCAGCCGGACACGAACTCGAGCAGTCCGGTGCCAGCAGCACCGTTCTGCTCAGCCCGCACACCGAGGACGCATTCCATCCGATGCGTGCGAATCTGCTGCTGCTCGGTTGTCTGCGCAATCCCGACCGCGTCGGCACCACGGTCTCCTCGGTCCGCCGGGTGGAGCTCACGGCCGCGGAGCAGACGACACTGCGCACACCCACGCTGCCGATCCTGCCGGACGTCTCCTACGGGTCCGGATTCGATCGTGCCACCGCCGTATCCGTCCCGACGCTGTGGTGCGAGCCCGGGCACGAAGGCGCATCCGAGGCACTCACCGTACGATTCGACCCCGCCTACACACCGCTCGACGACGCCGATCCGGACTACCGGGCGGCGTACCGGCGGCTGACGGACGAACTCCGACGAGTCTGTGTACTGGCCTGTCTCGAACCCGGCGAGCTGCTCCTCGTCGACAACGATGTCGCAGTTCACGGCCGGGTTCCGTTCGCTGCCCGCTACGACGGCACCGACCGCTGGCTCAAACGGGTGAACATCCGGCTACCCGAACGCCCGCGCCGCGCAGCCGAATCCGGGGAGAATGGATACGGTCAGCGAATCATCGCGCCCTTCGCGCCGCTACCGGCGCAACGGGCGCGGGCAGAGCGGAACGGTGCAGTAGATGATCGAGGATCCGTTGAGCACACGTGACCGAGCGACCCCCTTGCGTGTCCTGAGCCGCGGCGATCTCGCCGACGTGCCGGTGGCTCCGGCCGAGGTCGTCCGCGCGGTGGAGGAAGCGTATATCGCACTGGCGGCCGGGGATTCCGATAATCCACGCAAGCTCAGTGTCGCCAATCCGGACGGCTGGTCGGTCGCCTACGCGATGCTGGGCCGCGACGGCCGGCGCCGGGTGGTCGCGATGAAGACGTCGTACAAGTTCGATCCCGGGCACGATCGCACCACCAAGCGTTACTACACGACCATCACGCTGTACGACGACACCACCGGCGCACCCATCGCCATGATGGACTGCTCCCGGGTCGGCGCGCTGCGCACCCCGGCGGTATCGGCGCTGCTGGTTCGCGAAACACTGCACCGGGACGCGGATACCGTGCTGCTCGTCGGCACCGGTACCCAGGGCCGCAATGCCCTGCCACATCTACTGGCCGCAAATCCGCAACTGCGCAAGCTGATGTTGTACGGCACCCACCCCGAGGGCATCGAGGCGGTGCACCGGCAACTGGCCGATTACGCACCGCACGCGCTGCTGGAGAACGTCGACGACCCCTACGCCGCAGCGGGAACAGCGGATGTGGTGCTGGCGACCGCCGGCCCGGGCACCGAGGTCGCCATCGAATCCGAGCATCTGAAATCGGGGTCGGTGGTGGTGCTGGTGGGTTACGGACTGGCCCCGTCGACCCTGCGCGACGCCGACCGGGTCGTCGCCACCAGTGCCGAGCAGATGGCACTGACCGGCACCGATATGGCCGACGACAACGGCGAATTGCGCCGGGTGGACGCGGAACTGCCGCAGATCCTGAGCCGGCGTGCCGTGGGCCGGCAGCGGGCGGCGGACAAGATCTTCGTCTACAACAGCGGTCTGGTGCTCACCGATGTCGCGGTAGCCCACGCCCTGGCCGAACGCGCCATCGCCGAAGGCCGCGGCACAGAGGTGGCGTTATGGGATTGACCGGAGCCGATGCCCCCGCCGGGGCCGAACCCGGCCCCGGCGACCTGTCCGAAGGGACTGTGGCGGCGCCGTTGCCCGCGCACCGCGACCCCTGGGAACAGCATGTGCTGACCGATCCGCAGTTGCTCGGCGATATCGCCTTCGCGATCGGCGGACCGTTCCACCTGATGTATCCGACCCGGGTGGTCGACAATATCCGCGCCTTCCAGCAGGTTTTCACCGAGTCCCGGACGTCGGGCACCGTCTACTACGGCAAAAAGGCCAATAAGGCGGCCTGCGTGGCACGAGCCTGCGCCACCGCCGGAGCGGGTATCGATGTATCGAGCACCGGCGAACTGACCGCGGCGCTGGGCCAGGGAATTCGCGGTGCGGATCTGCTGGTCACCGGACCCGAGAAATCCGACGATCTGCACTGGCTGGCCGGCCGGCACGGCTGCCTGATCACTGTGGACAGTATCGGCGAGCTGAAACGCCTGGCAGCACTGGATATTCCGATCGATGTGCTGCTGCGGGTCCTACCCGCCGCCTCGGCCAGCCGGTTCGGAATGTCGGCCGAGGAACTCGATCAGGCGGTCTCCGAAGCCGTCGACTATCCCTCGATCTCGCTACAGGGATTCAGTTTCCACCTTTCCGGCTACGACCCGGAACCGCGCGCCGCGATGGCCGGACAACTGATCGACCGGTGCCGGGCCGCGCGCACACTGGGACATCCGGCCGGAATCATTTCCATCGGTGGCGGCTTCGGTGTCGACTACGTTCCCGCCGCCGACTGGTCTGCCTTCCGGCAGCAGGCGACCCGCCGCTGGTTCCATTCCGGCAAGGCATTCGAGTCGTACTATCCGTATTCCTTTCCCGAGCCCGGACCGGCCATGCTGGCCGCGATTCTTCGACGCGACGATCTCGCCGGTCGCCTGCGCCGCACGGAGACGACGCTGGCGGTCGAACCGGGCCGCGCACTGCTGGACCGGGCGGGCAGCACGGTTTTCCGGGTGCAGGGCGGGAAGACCCGCCACGAACACGGGCAGCCCTACCGGGTCCTGACTGTGGACGGATCCAGCCTGAGCCTCTCCGAACAATGGTTCGACAGCGAATACCTCCCCGATCCGGTGCTCTGGCCGGACGGGCCCGGAACCCGGACCGCCACGGTCGTCGGGGCGGCCACCTGCCTCGAATCGGACATGCTGAGCTGGCGCCGCATTCCCTTGCCCCGCGCCGCCGTCACCGGCGATCTGCTGATCTACCCGAATACCGCCGGATATCAGATGGATTCCAACGAATCGCCCTTTCACGAATTACCCCTTCCGCCGAAAGTGGTGCTCTCCGACGCACCGGGCGGCCGGTATCGCTGGGCCCTCGATCAACCCTGTCAGTGAGACCGCAGCCCCGGTCTCATCGCACTGCCCGCATTCGACGCCCAGGAGATCCGCCATGTCCCTCGTCACCCGTGTCACGGACCTGATCGGCCGCACCCCGCTCTTCGAATTGGCCGCGACCTCGTCCGGCACCCGATTACTGCTCAAACTCGAACAGTTCAACCCGACCGGCGCCGCCAAGATCCGAATGGCGCGGGAAATGGTTCTCGACGCGGAGCGTCGGGGTTTGCTGCGCGACGGCGGACATATCATCGAATCCACCTCCGGAAATACCGGGCTCGGTCTCGCGGTGGTCGCCGCCGAACGCGGCTATCGTTTCACCGCGGTGGTCGATCATCACGCGAGTAAGGACAAACTGCGGGCGATGCGGGCAATGGGCGCGGAGCTGGTTTTCGTCGCCGACGACGGTGACGACAATCTGGCGACTTCGGCGCGGGAAGATCACGCGGCCGCGATGGCGGCAGCGCAACCGGACGCTTTCTTCACCGAACAGCACAACAACGACGCCAACGCTGTCGGCTATTACGCGGTCGCCGAGGAATTACTGGCCGAGGTGGATCGCGTCGATATCCTGCTGTCCGCGGTCGGCACCGGCGGTTCGCTGTTCGGCACCGCGACCCGGTTGCGGCAGCTCGGCTGTGTACCGCGGGTCATCGGAGTGGAACCGGTCGGTTCCATCGCCTTCGGCGGGCCGGGTGGACCGTATTGGCAGTCGGGCACCGGCACTCCGCCCGGCGCCACCATCGGTACCGCGGTGGACTACGACCTCCTCGACGAGGGGATGAAGGTGACCGACCGGGCCGCGTTCGCCACCTGCCGCGCGATATCGCACCGGCTGGGCCTGATGCTCGGCGGTTCCGCGGGCGGTTCGGTCCATGCCGCGCTGACCCGGCTCGAAGAATTCCCGGCCGGATCCACCGTGGTCACCATTGTCTGCGACGGAGGCGAGAAGTATCTCGACACCGTATTCGACGACGACTGGATGGCCGCCCGAGAGCTGCTCGACCCTGATACCGAGCGCGACGTCCACGCCATGCTCACCCGGTATGCCCCCGGGAGCCGGGGCAATCATCCGGTGGGGGCGGCCGTTTTGAACGATGCTGTTGCCGGGAATACCCACGCCGTCCGCGCCGTCCGGCCGGACGACCACGAACATACGGAGGAATCGGACACTATGGTGCGGGCCCGGTGATCGGCACACCTCTCTCGCGAATTCGTCCCGACGGGCGGCGGCTGGCCGCCCTGGCCACCCCCATCGCACTGACCCAGCTCGCGCAGGTGGCCGTATCCACTACCAATATCGCGCTGATGGGCGGCCTCGGTGTACGCGCGGTCGCCGCGGGCGGTCTCGCGCTGGTGCTGTTCAACCAGATCCGCACCATGTGCGTCGGATTGATCACCGGTAGCGGCAACCAGATCGCCGCCGCGGTGGGCGCCGCCGGCAAACGCGGCGACGATCCCGAACCCGAGGTCCGCGATGTGGTCCGGTCGAGTTTCCTGATCGCCACCGTCGCCGGCCTGTTCGGCGGCGCGATACTGATCGGCCTCGGCTGGTCGCTGCAGTGGCTCGGTCAGGACGCCGGGGTACTGGCCGATGCCCGGCCGCTGATGGTGGCGCTGGCCCCCGGTCTACTGCCCTGCCTCTGGTTCCAGGTTTTGCGCCAGTACACCGTGGGGATGCAGCGGCCGCAGGCACTGCTCGCGGTCACCCTGGGTTCGATCGCGGTCAACCTGGTGCTCGCCATGGCCCTGATCCACGGCTGGGCCGGGCTGCCCGCGCTCGGGCTGACCGGTGTGGGGGTGGCGACCTCCCTGGTCTTCCTGCTCATGTTCGCCGTGTTCGCGACGATGGTGCGCCGCGATCCGGAACTGGGTCCTACGCTGCCGGTCCGCCCGTGGCCGGTGCGGATGGCGACCGTCCGCGGCGAACTGCGGCTGGGCACGCCCATCGCCCTCACCTACGGTTCCGAGGCGGGGATGTTCTCGGTACTCGCGCTGGTGATGGGTGCTCTGGGCCCGGCGGCGCTGGCCGCCCACAATGTGGTTTACCAGGTGATCTACATCGTGTTCCAGATCGCCATCGGCATTTCACACGGTGCCTCGATCCTGGTCAGCCACAGTGTCGCCCGGGACGAGACCTCGCACGCGCGGGGCCTGGCCCGGCTGGCACTGCAATTCGCCGGGGCGGTCGCCCTGGTCACCGGGCTCGCCTACGCCTTCGTCCCCGATCTGGTGCTGCGTCCCTTCCTGGATCCCACCGATCAGGCGACCGCGGCGGTGGCGCGGTCGCTCCTGCTGATCGGTATCGTGCTCCAGTTCTTCGACGCGGCGCAGAACATCGGCACCGGGCTGCTGCGCGGGTTGCAGGCCACCGACGCCGGTTTCCGGCTGTCGGTGGTCGGCTACTGGATCGTCGGCCTGCCGACGGCACTTGTACTGGCCTATCCGGTCGGTATGGGCGCGGCCGGGGTCTGGTGGGGGCTGACCGCGGGCCTGGCCGCCACCGCCGCCCTCATGCTGCGTAAATACTTCAGTCTGCTGGACCAGCGGGACGCCGTGCTGGCTCCTCGCCCGCGGCAGGTCGTAAGTTAGGATTGCCTCTCCAAAGTTTGAGCGGAGGGAGTCGGGCGGTGCGTATCGTCGTCCTGTTCGGTTCGGAAATGGGCACAGCGGAGAACGTGGCCGAGAACATCGCCGCGGAGATATCCGGACACGAGGTCACGGTCGCGGATATGAGCGAGTTCGATATCGCCGGCCTCGATACCGAGAGCTTCCACATCATCGTGTGCTCCACCTACGGTGCGGGTGACCTGCCCACCGGTGCCGAACCGTTCTTCGAAACACTCGAGGCGCGCCGCCCGGATCTGCGCGGTCTGCACTTCGCCGTGTTCGGCCTCGGCGATTCGGTCTACGACAACACCTTCAACCGGGGTGGCGAGATCGCCGCCGAGAAGCTCACCGCATTCGGTGGTATCCAGATCGGCGAACACGCCCGCCACGACGCGTCCACCGATATCGCGCCCGCCGCGATGGGCCGCGAATGGGCCCGGACTCTCCCCCTCGAGTCCACCACCCTGGCCGGCGCCTGAGCCCGGACGATCCGGCCGAGCGGGCGACCGATACAGCGCTCACCTCCGGTTCTGAGGTCTGCCTTTCCCGGATCTCACCGATTGTGGCCGATACCAGCGCGTTCCGGCGCAGGTCGGGGCCTGGTGCTTCCCCCGCATGTGTCCGCGCCGACCTCTAGACTGGTGCGTGGTACGGCATTACCCCCGCTGTACCACGTCGATCCAGGAGGGGACGATATGGCAGCCGGAATCAGTCCTGCGGAAAATCCCGCAACCGACCATCCCGAGCTGGAAGCGCTGCCGGAGTGGCCGCAGGAGACGATCGCGGTTCTGGTCACCACCGATCCCGCGCCGCATGCCATCCCGGTCTCGTGGCCGGTGCGCGCAGGCGACCGGCGAATCCTGTTGAGCCTCAAATTCGATCGTGGATCGCTGGCCCGGCTCCGCGAGCGGCCGCAGGTCGCGTTGCTCATTCTGGGTGGCGGCAATGTGGCGCTGTGCGCGCGTGGGGCGGCCAAGGTCATCGCCGAGGAGATGCCCGGCGCCGACGACTATGTGGCCGTGCGTCTCGATGTGGATGTGATCGATGATCACCGGCAGTCGGCTTTCGCGGTGGCCCAGGGTATTCAGCGCACCGTACTCGACGACAGCGAGTTACACGCTCTGGAGCACCGGGTGGCGACGTTGAAATCCTGGGCGGAGAACGAAGAGAAGTTCTGAATCCGGCCGTGCGTCCCGGTCCCGTCCGATAGGGCGGCTCTCATCGGGTTTCGGCCGAGCACCCCGGCGCTCGCGGATATCGGGTGCCCTCGCGCTACGTGAGCCGGGCGCCTTCGGTGCTGTCACAAGGGCGCCTTCGACGCTGTGAGAATCGAGCGCCTTCGACGCTGTGAGAATCGAGCGCCTTCGACGCTGTGAGAATCGAGCGCCTTCGGCGCGGTGGGAAGGAGAACATGAGCGTCACACTGGCCAAGGGCGGCAATGTCTCGCTGTCCAAGCAGGCCCCCAATCTGACCAAGATCGCTGTCGGACTCGGCTGGGATGTACGCACCACAGTGGGCACCGACTACGACCTGGATGCCAGCGCCCTGGCCACCGGGCCGAGCCTGAAAGTCCTCTCGGATCAGCATTTCGTCTTCTACAACAACCTCCGGTCACCGGAGGGCTCCATCGAGCACACCGGTGACAATCTGACCGGCGAGGGCGACGGTGACGACGAGGTGATCAATGTCGATCTGGCCGTTACCCCGGAGACGATCACCAATATCTTCTTCCCGGTCTCCATCCACGATGCCGATCAGCGCGGTCAGTCCTTCGGTCAGATCCGCAATGCCTACATCCGCGTGGTCGATCTGAGCACCGGTGCCGAACTGGCCCGCTACGACCTGTCCGAGGACGCCTCCTGCGAAACCGCCATGGTCTTCGGTGAACTCTATCGCCGGCAGGGCGAATGGAAGTTCCGCGCGATCGGCCAGGGCTACGCATCGGGTCTGGCCGGTATCGCACGCGACTACGGCGTCAACGTCTGAGAATCCGCGGATAGACGCTCCACTCGCGGGACCGGACCCACGGCAGCGCTGCGCCGTCCACGGGCTTCTCCGCGGTTACGAGGACCACTCGGGCGGCGAGACGGGCACCGCTTCACCAGCTTTCCAGTCGGCGATTTCCGCCTGCCGACCACGTACATCGTTCTGTCGACGACAGGTGTGTGGCTGACGTCGATACCCGGTGGGCTGTTCGCCGCAGGATACGGTCGGTGAGATCCCGAACCGATCTCATTACAGCGGAATAGGACTCAGGTGTCTCCGACACTCCTGCGCTCGGTTTCCGAACCCGTCGTGTGGCACGGCAGTCGGCGACTCGGAAAAAGTCCCGGTGTTCTCCGATCGCGGCGACTGTGACACGTCCACTCCGGGCGATACGGCCCGGAGTGTGGCGCGGAGCCCACCGTGCTGTTCCCGAGGCGCCGTATATGAAAGGCTCCGCTGTGGGCTTCTACGGACTGTCGACCGGCCAGTACCTGCGCCAGTCCGCTGCGGACAGCGGGCGGCGGATGCCGCCGGCCGTTTCGGCGGCGTCCTCGGCCGCCCGGATCGCGGCGGCGAACCGCAGCGTGGCCTTGCGCAACCGTTCCTCGGCGCTGTCGGGCTCACCCAGTCGGACCGTACGCAATTGCGCCGGGATCAGATCGCCGGGCAGACCCGCCCGCGCGCTCCGCTGGCGGACCTTCTCGGCCAGCGCCAATGCCGGCTGCGCCATGGCGATACCGTCCAGGCAGGAACGCCGGGTCTTCTCCGCGGATTTCCTCTCCTCCCAGGCCTTTTCCTGTGCAGCGACCTTCTCGTCGACCGTGACCGCCGTGTCGAACCCGTAGTCGTCGGGACCGGCGACCAGGTGCGGACTGCGGTTCACCAGTTTGGCGACCAGCGCCGCCGCCACATCGTCGATGGTGAATTCCCCCGCCGCTTCGGCGATCCGCGAATGGAACAGCACCTGGAGCAGCAGGTCACCCAATTCCTCGCAGATGGTGCCGGCGTCCTCCTCCTGGATCGCGTCGAGCAGCTCGTAGGTTTCCTCCAGCAGGTACGGCCGCAGCGAATCGTGGGTCTGGGTGACCTCCCAGCCGCCGAACCGCCACAACCGGTCCATCACCTCCACCGCTTCGGTCAGACCGGCGGCGACGGTGGCTGTCTCCGATTCGAGCACATCTCGGTCCGGCCGGTCGCCGGACGCCTCCCCCGGAGTTGTCATCGGGCCGGACTCACCTCGGTCGCGACCGTGAGGTCGACCGCACCGGCGGCCTTACCGTCGAGTGCGAGCAGCAGATCGGCGAGATACTGGAGCAGCACCACATCGCGCAGCCGATCGGCCCCGACGCTGTCCTGCACCCGAGGTAGCGGCAACTGCACCACCGAACTGGCCGCCCGATAGGTTGCGCTCGGGTAGATCCGCTTGAGCCGCATCTGTTTCGAATCCGGCAGCGACAGCGGCGAAACCTTCACCGTCGTCCCGGTGACCGCGATCTCGGTGACCCCGTACTCCCGAGCCAGCAGCCGCAGTTTCGCGACCGAGACCAACCGGCCGACCTCGACCGGCAGCGGGCCGTAGCGGTCCACGAGTTCCTCGACCACCGCGGCCAGCGCCGGATCGTCGTGCGCGGCGGCGAGTTTGCGATAGGCCTCGAGCCGGAGCCGGTCGCTGGCAATGTAATCGGGCGGGATATGCGCATCCACCGGAAGGTCGATACGGACCTCTTTGGTCTCCTCGGTGGTGATCGGTTTCCCGTCCGCGGCAGCCCGGTAAGCCTCCACCGCCTCACCGACGAGTCGGACATAGAGGTCGAAACCCACACCCGCCACATGCCCGGACTGTTCGGCGCCCAGCACGTTACCGGCGCCACGGATCTCCAGATCCTTCATCGCCACCGCCATACCCGCGCCGAGATCGGAGTTCTGCGCGATGGTGGCGAGCCGGTCGTAGGCGGTCTCGGTGAGCGGCTTCTCCCCGGGGTACAGGAAGTAGGCGTATCCGCGTTCACGGCTGCGCCCGACCCGCCCGCGCAACTGGTGCAGCTGAGAGAGCCCGAGCGCATCGGCCCGTTCCACGATGAGCGTATTGGCGTTGGAGATGTCCAAACCGGTCTCGATGATCGTGGTACATACCAGGACATCGAATTCGCGCTGCCAGAAACCCTGCACGGTGCGTTCGAGGGTGTCCTCGTTCATCTGCCCGTGCGCCACCACCACCCGGGCCTCCGGGACCAGCTCACGGATCCGCTTGGCCGCCTTCTCGATCGAAGAGACCCGGTTGTGCACATAGAACACCTGGCCGTCGCGCAACAACTCTCGCCGGATGGCCGCGGTGACCTGCTTGTCGTTGTAGCCGCCCACATAGGTGAGCACCGGATGCCGTTCCTCGGGCGGAGTCAGGATGGTCGACATCTCCCGGATACCGGCCAGACTCATCTCCAGCGTGCGCGGAATCGGAGTCGCGGACATGGTCAGCACGTCCACATGCGTGCGCAGTGCCTTGATGTGCTCCTTGTGTTCCACCCCGAAACGCTGCTCCTCGTCCACGATCACCAGGCCGAGGTTCTTCCAGCGCACCCCGGTCTGCAGCAGCCGATGAGTACCCACGACGATATCGACCTCGCCCTCGGCCATCCCCGCGAGCACCTCCCGCGATTCCGCCGGATCGGTGAACCGGGACAGACCCTTCACCGTCACCGGGAATCCGGCGAGCCGTTCGGAGAACGTCTGCAGATGCTGCTGGGCCAGCAGCGTGGTCGGCACCAGGACCACGACCTGCTTACCGTCCTGCACGGCTTTGAAAGCCGCCCGCACCGCGATCTCGGTCTTGCCGTAACCGACATCGCCGCACACCACGCGGTCCATCGGTACAGCCTTCTCCATATCCGCCTTCACATCGGAGATGGCGGTCAGCTGATCGACGGTCTCGGTGAACGCGAAGGCGTCCTCCATCTCCCGCTGCCACGGCGTGTCCGGGCCGAACGCGTGGCCGGGCGCCGCCTGCCGGGCAGCATAGAGCTGCACCAGTTCCCCGGCGATCTCCCGCACCGCCTTACGAGCCCTGCGCTTGGTGTTCGCCCAGTCCGCGCCGCCCAGTTTCGACAAGCTGGGCAGTTCCCCGCCCACATACCGGGACAGCTGATCCAGCGATTCCATCGGAACGAACAACCGGTCGCCGGGCTGGCCGCGTTTACCGGGCGCGTATTCGATGACCAGGTATTCGCGCCGGGCGCCACCGACCGTGCGCTCGATCATCTCCACGAAACGGCCGATACCGTGCTGATCATGCACGACCATATCCCCGGCGTTCAACGCCAGCGGATCCACCTGGTTCCGGCGTTTGGCGGGCAGCCGCTTCCCGTCGCCCGGGGCGGTGACCCGATTACCGGTGAGATCGGATTCCGCGACCACCACGAGGCCGGCATCGGAGAAGATCACCCCGTCGTGCAGCGACCCGCACAGCACCCCGACCACCCCGGGCACCGGCTCCGCACCGGCAGTCAACTCGGCGGCCGGAACCTCCGCCTCACCGAGCCGCTCCAAGGTGCGCGCGGCCGTACCGTGCCCGGCCAGCACCACCACCGCCCGTCCGCCGGTCGTCACATGCGCACGCAACGAGGCGAAAATAGTCGCCACCAGCTCGTCGGAACCGCGCGCGGTGGGGCCGGACTGCACCGGCAACTCCACCTCCGACGGGTCACCGGACGCCAGCGGACTCAACGTCCACCAAGGCAGTTCCCGCCCCCCGGCACTCGCCTGGATATCGGCGAGCGGCCGATAGGCCGACGCGGCCAGATCCAGCCCGTGCGCACCCAGCGGCGCGTCACCCCCGAACGAAGCCGCGGTCCACGACGCCTCCAGGAATTCCTCACCGGTCCGCATCAGATCGGCCGCCCGGGTACGCACCTTCTCCGGATCGCACACCAGCAGATGGGTGTGTTCGGGTAACTGTTCGGTCAGCAACCGCAGCTCGCCGGGCTGCAACACCGGCAGCAGCGCCTCCATCCCCTCGACCGGGATCCCCTCGGCGAGCTTCGCCAGCATCTCCACCAGCGCGGCATCCGCCGGATTCGCCGCCGCCACTGCCGCCGCCCGCTCCCGCACCGCCGCGGTGAGCAACAGTTCCCGGCACGGCGGCGCGACCACCGGATCACTCGAGGTCTCCCCCAGCGAACGCTGATCCGCCACCGAGAAGGGCCGCAACTCGGTGATCTCGTCCCCCCAGAACTCCACCCGGACCGGATGGTCTGCCGTGGGCGGGAAGAGATCCAGGATGCCGCCGCGCACCGCGAACTCGCCGCGCTTACCGACCATATCCACCCGCGTATACGCGAATTCGACCAGCCGCGAGATCAACTCGTCGAAATCGGCCTCCCCGCCGATCCGCAACACAATCGGTTCGATATCACCCAAACCGCTCGCCATCGGCTGCATGAGCGACCGCACCGTGGTCACCACAACCCGTAGCGGCTCCGGGAACACCGGATCCTCCGGATGCGCCAGCCGCCGCAACACCTCCAGCCGGCGTCCGACGGTATCCGCGCCCGGCGACAACCGCTCGTGCGGCAGCGTCTCCCAAGACGGGAACTGCGCGACGGCCGCCCCCAGCATCTCGCCCAATTCCAGCGTCAGATCATCGGCCTCCCGGCCGGTCGCGGTCACCACCACCACCGGCCGCTCGGCCGCCATGGTCGCCGCGACGAACGACCGGGCCGCCGCCGGCGCCACCAACTCCACCGGCGACCGCCCGAGCATCCCGGCAACGGTCCGCAACGCGCTGTCGGCACCGGCCGCGGCGGCCAATCCCGCGAGTGGTGGACGTGGGGCAGACATGTTTACTCCTGAACGCCGAACGAAAGCGATTCCACCGGGCCCCGCGAGTCTATCGACGGGCGTCCAGTGAATTACCAGCGGTCCGGACAGACCTCTCCGCCGGTCTGCCGAGGTCAGGCGACCAGCGGCAAGGAACGCAAAGAGAGGTGGCCGGGTGAACTGCACGCCGCGGACGAAGAGAACGCCGGTCGCGCCGGACAGGAAGTGGTCCGGGCGGGGGGCTCGAGGCGGGGTGCGCGAATATCGGCGGCAAGGGGTACGGGTGCACGAGGTGGGCACGGGGCTTCCCGGCGGAACAGAAGACAGAGCCGTAGAACCGGGACACAGAGCCGTACAACCGGGGAGGAGAGCCCGCACACCGAGAACACAGACCCGCAGGGCGAGGTGGGGGGTGGGGGGTGCTCGGGACGGCGAGGAGATGGGGTGCTCACCACAGCGAAGACGCGGGCTCACTCACCACAGGGTGCATGCGACCTGCTCGCGAAGGTGCTGTGTTTTCGGCGCGCCGGCGCGCGGGAGGCGCCGCCAAAATTACGGCACGTAGCGGCGGAGGCGGCGGGCGGCGAATTCGCGGAAGTACGACACCTTGTCGTCGGGGACTACCGAGGGGAGGAGGAAGTACCAGGCTCGTTCCATCCGCGAGGCCATCTGGTCGACCGATTCCGTGCCGACTGCCACGATGTGGATTCCGGTGGTGAGCCCGTACAGCAGCAGGCCGATGGTCTCGGGGTCGAGGTCGGGTAGCAGGTCGCCTTGGGCGACCGCGCGTTCGGCGAGGAGGCGGTAGGTGTCGCCCCAGGTTTTGGCGATATTGTCGCCGTTGGCGCCGCGGTAGTCGCCGATCTGGTGGGTGAGTTTGAGCATGGCGCCCACCATCGGATCGTTCATCGAGAGATCGGCGACGACATAGGTGATACCGATCGCGGCCTCGAGGGCCGGGACCCGGGAGTCGAAGAATCCCTTGCAGGAGGCGACGAGGCGTTCGTTGCCCTGGTCGACCACCGCGCGGGCCAGTTCTTCCTTGGACCCGAAGTGAAAGTACAAGGCGCCCTTGGTCACGTTGGACTGCGCGATGATCTCGCTGAGGCTCGCATTGGCGTAGCCCAAGCGCAGAAAGACGTCGGCAGCGCCCGCCAGCACGGAATCGCGAGTGATCTCCGCGCGCGCTTGCCTAGCCATCACTTCCGCCTGTCATCCCAATAACCAGCCATCCTGAAGTAGACCGACATTGTCGAAGTAGACCGACTTACCGCCCGAACAGCACCCAGAGGATGGGTGAACCGTACCATCCGTGTTCGCTACGTCTCTCGATTCGCCGGCCGCCCGAGTTCGCCGGGTAGTTCATTCGCGGTTGCGCGAACTGCGCTGCCCGCCCGGGGAGTTCGCCGGGCCCGGGCCGTTCACGGCCGGCCATTCCGAGCTGAGCTGAGGATCGGCCTCTAGATGGCTCAAACCGTTCCAGCACAGGTTCACCAGGTGCGCGGCCACCACTTCTTTGGACGGGGTGCGCACATCCAGCCACCAGGTGGCGGCGGTGGCCACCATGCCGACCAGCGCTTGCGCGTAGAGGGTGGCGAGGCTGGTGTCGAGGTCGCGTCGTTCGAAATCGCCGGCGAGCAGATGCGCCACCTGGTTGACCGCTTCGTTGAGCAGACTCGAATAGCGGCCGTCGGTGGAGGACACCGGCTGGTCGCGTACCAGGATGCGGAATCCGTCGGTGCGCTGCTCGATGTAGGTGAGCAGCGCGAGAGCCACTTGTTCGAGCCGGACTCGCGACCTGTTGTTGGTGAGGGAGGAAGTGATCATGTCCAGCAGCATCGACATCTCACGGTCGACGACGACGGCGTAGAGCCCTTCCTTGCCGCCGAAGTGTTCGTAGACGACGGGCTTGGAAACCAGGGCGCGTTGCGCGATCTCCTCGATGGAGGTGGCGTCGTATCCGCGCTCGGCGAACAGGGCACGGCCGATTTCGATCAACTGCTGGCGCCGCTGGGTACCGGTCATCCGCTGTCTGGCCGCCGGGACCTGTTCGGTGACCTCTTCGGTGTCACCGGCGGCCCGCAACTCCTCGGTTGTTCTCGGTTCTCCCGACGACACGTTTCCCACCTCCCTGGTTATCGGGGTCGCGGAGGGCCGGAGCCGGACCTGCGACCAGAACCATCGAGTCAACTGTCCCAGACCCGCGGCGGCCGGAGTCACCCGGGCGGCGCCGGTAGCCCGCCGACCACGGAAAGGAGGCATCGTGCTGCCTGCTGGCGTGTCGCCACCACCACGGTTCGACGTATCCCGGGGTGGCATGCGAGTATCGTTGCCGTGCCGGGGCACAGCGGTGGGATTCGGGTACCTACCGGTGTGACAGTCCGCCGTAGTGTAATGGCAGCACCTCTGATTTTGGTTCAGATAGTTCAGGTTCGAGTCCTGGCGGCGGAGCAGCTCGCGTGCACGATGACCATCGTCGGCCCGAGGGAGATTCATGCAGGAGCAGACCGCCGTCATCGTGCTAGCCGCAGGTGCCGGTACGAGAATGCGGTCGAAGACCCCCAAGGTGCTGCACCCGCTGGCCGGGCGCAGCATGCTGGCGCACGCGTTGTACGCGGCCGATTCCATCGACCCGCACCATCTGGTCACCGTGGTGGGCCACGATCGTGAGCAGGTTGGTGCGGCCGCGGCCGCGGTGGCCGCGGAGCTCCACCGGGAGATCGTGCCGGTCGTCCAGGAGCAGCAGCTCGGGACCGGGCACGCCGTGCAGATCGGGCTCACCGGATTGCCCGCCGAGTTCACCGGCGATGTGATCGTCACCTCGGGTGATGTCCCGTTGCTGGACGGGCACACCCTGTCCGCCCTGCTCGACGAGCATCGGAGCTATCCGGAGCGTCCCGCCGTCACGGTGCTCACCTTCGTGCCCGACGATCCGAACGGTTACGGCCGGATCGTGCGCGACGCCGACGGCGAGGTCGCCGAGATCGTCGAGCATGCCGACGCGACTCCCGATCAGGCCGCGATCCGCGAGGTCAATTCCGGTGTGTACGCCTTCGACGCCGCGGTGCTGCGCACCATGCTCGGCCGGTTGTCGACCGCCAACGCCCAGCACGAGCTCTATCTCACCGATGTCCTGAAGCTGGCCCGCGAAGCGGGATACCCGGTGCAGGGCGCCCGGCTGGTCGATTCGGCCAAGGTCACCGGGGTGAACGACCGGGTGCAGCTGGCTGCCGCGGCCCATACGCTCAACCGCTACATCCTGGAGCGGCATATGCGGGCCGGGGTGACCATCATGGATCCCGCCACCACCTGGATCGATACCGATGTCCGGATCGGCCGCGACACGGTGGTGCGCCCGGGGGTCCAGTTGCTGGGGACCACGGTGATCGGCGAGGACGCCGAGATCGGACCGGATTCCACGCTCACGAACATGGTGGTCGGCGACGGCGCCCGGGTGATCCGGACGCACGGGGATGCCGCCACGATCGGTCCGAAGGCGACGGTCGGGCCGTTCGGGTATCTGCGGCCGGGCACGGTGCTGGGCGAGTCCGGCAAGATCGGCGCCTTCGTCGAGACCAAGAACGTCGATATCGGCCGGCACACCAAGGTCCCGCATCTGACCTATATCGGCGACGCCACCATCGGCGAGCACAGCAACATCGGAGCATCCAGTGTGTTCGTGAACTACGACGGGGTGAACAAACACCGGACCGTGGTCGGCTCCCACGTACGAACCGGCAGCGATACGATGTTCATTGCGCCGGTGACCGTGGGTGACGGTGCCTATACCGGGGCAGGTACTGTACTGCGGGAAGACGTTCCGCCGGGCGCGTTGGCAGTGTCCGGGGGTACACAGCGCAATATCGAGAACTGGGTGCAGCGGAAGCGTCCAGGTACTGCTGCAGCAGACGCGGCGGCGAAAGCGCTCGCGGCCGATGAGAACACCGGATCGGGCAACAAAGCTTAAGGATGGCAACCAGCAGTGACCGCGTCATGGATCGACAACCAGAAGAACCTGATGCTCTTCGCCGGACGGTCGCACCCAGAACTAGCCGAGCAGGTGGCCAAGGAACTCGACGTTCATGTCACCCCGCAGACCGCGCGTGAGTTCGCCAACGGGGAGATCTTCGTCCGCTTCGAGGAGTCGGTCCGTGGCTCGGACGCCTTCGTCCTGCAGAGTTTCCCGGCCCCGCTGAACCAGTGGCTGATGGAACAGCTGATCATGATCGACGCGCTCAAGCGCGGTTCGGCCAAGCGGATCACCGCCATCCTGCCGTTCTACCCCTACGCCCGCCAGGACAAGAAGCACCGCGGCCGTGAGCCCATCTCGGCTCGTCTGGTCGCCGATCTGCTCAAGACCGCGGGTGCCGACCGCATCGTCACCGTCGATCTGCACACCGACCAGATCCAGGGTTTCTTCGACGGCCCGGTCGACCATATGCACGCGCAGCTGCAGCTCGCCGAATATGTCCGCACCAACTACAGCCTCGACAACATCACCGTGGTCTCCCCCGACTCCGGCCGGGTGCGGGTGGCAGAGAAGTGGGCGGATTCGCTGGACGGGGCGCCGCTGGCGTTCATCCACAAGACCCGGGACCCGCTGGTCCCCAACCAGGTGAAGTCGAACCGGGTGGTCGGCTCGGTCGAGGGCCGTACCTGCATCCTGATCGACGATATGATCGACACCGGTGGCACCATCGCCGGCGCGGTGAACGTGCTGCGTGAGGCCGGTGCCGGTGATGTGGTGATCGCGGCGACGCACGGTGTGCTGAGTGCCCCCGCCGCCGAGCGTCTCGCGTCCTGCGGCGCCAAGGAGGTCGTGGTGACCAACACCCTGCCGATCACCGAGGACAAGAAGTTCCCGCAGCTCACCGTATTGTCCATCGCGCCGCTGCTGGCCCGCACCATCCGTGAGGTGTTCGAGAACGGTTCGGTGACCGGACTGTTCAACGGCAACGCCTGATACATCCTGTCGAACGGCCCCGGACCCGCTGGTCCGGGGCCGTTCGACGTTCCGGCGACAAACCCGACACCGCTGGTCACGGTCCCCCGGCGGGACCGCACGGCAGCGCATACTGGTTGGTATGGATCGCGAACCACGAGAGCCCGACATGGGTGACGACGAGCAGGAGGACGAGGTCCGCGCCTACGAACGCTATATCGAGGACCCGCCCGCCGATCTGCGCATTCGCAACCGCGAAGGCGATGACGACGGCCGGCTCGGCATAGCCGAGGAACTTCGGCAGGAACCGGACCGCCGCGACCGCGCCGCCGAGAACGACGACGATCGTCCCGCCGAGGCCGCCGCCATCCATATAGAGGACGAACCCGACAGCTGACGCTGCGCCCGCACCGCGGTACCGGCCTACGAGCCCTCGACGCTACGAACGAGGAGACGTGATGAGCACACCGCAGGACCCGCGCGACTCCGGCGAGACCCCGGAGGACAACAGCACAGGCCGGCCGGAACCCGATTCCGGCGCAGCCGAGCATCCGTCCACGGAGCGCCCCCGGGAATCTCCGGACGAACCGTCCCGCACTCCGGGCGCCCCGCAGCCGCCCGACGCCGGTCGGACCCCCACGCACGCCCCCGAGCCGCCGTGGGGCGGCCCCTCTCCCGCTGCCCCGCAGCCGCCCGAGCCCGCCGAGACACCGCCGGCCGGCTCCGATGACCCGCCCACCGAGTACCTGCCGAAGCTGCTCGGCCGCGAATCCCGGCCCGGCGACGCGGCGCGGCCGGGAACAGACGAACAGCCGGATACGGGTTCGGCGGCGTTCGCGCAGGGCTGGCAGCCGGGCGCACCGGAACAGCAGCCGCCCGGCGGTGAAGTGCCCCCGCAGGCGTGGTCGGCCCGGCCCGAGGAACAGGCACCGGGGCAGGCCTGGCAGCAACAGCCACCCGGTGGACAGCCGGGTTACGGACAGCCGCCGGGTGGGTCGCCCTACCAGCCACCGGGTGGTCAGTACCCACCGGGCGGTTACGGAGGTGGGTACGAGCAGACCGGCGGCGGATACGGCGGACAGCCCGGAGCCGGATACGGGGGCCGACCGGGCTGGGACGCGCCGGGGCAGCAGCAGAGCTGGGGTGCGCAGGAGCAGCCGGGCTGGGGCGGTGCTCCCGGCGCGCAGCAGGGGTGGCCCGGCACCGGTGGTGCGCCGGGCGGGCCGCAGGGGTCGGGCGGTGGGCCCGGTGGCTATCCGGCCTACCCCGAACAGCAGTACCAGCCCTACGGCGCCACCCGGGAACCGGAACGTTCGGGACCACAGATCCTGTCCATCATCGGCTTCGTCTGTGCCGCGGTCTCGCTGCTGTTCTGTCCCATCGTGTTCGGTGCCGCCGGGATCGTGCTCGGTGTGGTCGGTCATATCCGGGGCGAACCGCTGGGCAAATGGGCGGCCATCGCGGCGGCGATATGCCTGGTCGTCGGCGTGGTCGTCGGTCTGCTCCTCACCGGGACCGAAATAGTGCCCAACGAATCGGCCGGCTGATCGCGACCGGCCCGGCACCGCGGCTACCGGTGTTGTTGTGGAGCGTCACAAGGTCACCGCGTTCGCCGGGCCCGGGTCGGGAGCGCGGTCGAGCGTGGGGCCGCCGCCGATCCCGCCGACCTGATCCTGCGTCTGGATCTGGCCCGCGACCTGCTCTACCACTGCGGTCAGGATATGCGTCATCTGGCCGGCTTCCTACCGGAGCTGTATCGAGAATTCCGTGTCCGCCCCTCGGCCGGTCTTCCTGGAACCGCACTTTTCGCCCATGCTCAGCACGCCGCGGCGGCGACGGATATCGTCTGGCCCATGCGCGACGAACAAGGCGCCGGTGGATTCGCGACGGCGGCAGGGGCGGCGCTGCCGCCGTGGTGCGGATAGATGTCCCAGCGGGAACTGGTCGTCCTGGGCACCGCGAGCCAGGTGCCGACCACCCGGCGCAACCACAACGGATACATCCTGCGCTGGGGTGGCGAGGCCGTACTGTTCGACCCGGGTGAGGGCACCCAGCGACAGATGATCCGGGCCGGGATCTCCGCCACCGATCTCACCCGGATCGCCATAACCCATTTCCACGGTGATCACAGCCTGGGTCTGGCGGGGGTGGTCCAGCGGATCAATCTCGATCGGGTCCCGCATCCGATCGACACCTACTTTCCAGCCTCGGGTCAGCGATACTTCGACAATCTCTGCGATGCCACCGCCTACCACCGCGCGGTGGAATTGCGGCAGCGGCCGATCACCGGCCCGGGCGCGCTACCCGCTCCCGGCGCCCCGTTCGAGATCGTCACCGCCCGGCTCGACCATCCGGTGGAGGCGTTCGGCTACCGGCTGACCGAGCCGGACTATCGCACGATCCGGCCGGAGCGGCTCGACGAACTGGGCCTGCACGGTCCGGTCGTGGGCCGCCTGCAACGGGAGGGCGAGATCGCTTGGCGGGGCCGGACAGTGACCCTCGACGAGGTGAGCACGCTGCGGCGCGGGCAGAGTTTCGCATTCGTCATGGACACCCGGGTCTGCTCGGGCGCAACAGAACTCGCGGCGGGCGTGGACATGCTCGTAATCGAAGCCACCTTCCTGGACGCCGACGCGCAGCTGGCCGCCGAACACGGCCATCTCACCGCGGCACAGGCGGCCCGGATCGCGGCCGACGCCGGCGCCCGAACGCTGGTCCTGACCCATTTCTCGCAGCGCTACCCCGACCTGGACCGGCATCTCACCGAAGCACAGCGGGTGTTCGGCGGGGATATCGTGATCGCCGCGGATCTGGATCACATTCCGTTCCCCACACGCCGCTGATTCTTTCGATGCCGGTGGCGGCCGGCCGTCACGGCCCGGCGACCGGCTCGATCCGAGTACCGTCGCGCAGCCCGATCGACATGATGTCGGACGGCTGCTCCAGTTCGAGCCGGTGCCAGCGTTTACGTGGCACTACGAACGCGGTTCCTGCGGTGAGCCGCACCTCTGTTCCGGTATCGCCCGGACCGGCCGGGCGCAGATAGAGCCGGAACGCGCCGGACAGACAGCACACCGCTTCCTCGGACGCCGGATGCATCTCCCAGTGGTCGGCATGGACTTCGGCATCGGTCTCCACGTGGAAGGTGGCCAGCTGCCAGCCGTCGGTGCCGCTGCTCATCCGGCGTTCGCCGTCGGACACCCGGCCGCCGGAATGGAAGCTCAGTGCGCGAGCGAACATATCGATGGAGGAGATCATGATGATTCCTTTCGTCTTTCGTGAAATAAATTGGGGCACAGGGTTTTCGATTGCCGGCAGGCGCGGCGCCGGGTCAGGCGGGGACGACCGGCGGCGCGGCCGGATCGGAGGACGGGGCCGACGCCACACCGGCGTCCGGTGCGGCGGAAGCGCGGCGGGGCAACACCACCGCGGCCGCCACCGCGGCGAGTACGAATACTGTCGCCGAGACGGTCAGTGCGAGCGCGTATCCGCTGTTGAGCGCGGTCGGGTCGGCGGCGGTGCCGGTTCGGTTCGCGGCCACCGTGGCCAGCACCGCGACCCCGATACTCCCGCCGAGCTGCCGGGAGCTGTTGAACACACCCGAGGCCATACCGGCCTCCCTGGCCTGGACTCCCATCGACGCGGCGACCGCCGCCGGAGCCAGGCACAACCCGATTCCCAGACCGCCGATGATCGACGGGCCGAGGACATCGGTGAGGAAGGCGCCGTCCGGGCTGATCGTGGCGAACCAGAGCAGACCGGCGGCTGTCACCATCGCACCGGTCATCAAAGTCACCCGCGGTGACCGGCGCGCGCCCGCTTTCGTGGCGAGCACGGTGCCGAGCACGGTCATCACCGAGAAAGGCAGGAACGCCGCCCCGGTGGCGCCCGCGCCCATACCCAGCACCTGCTGCATGTACAGCGACACCAGGTAGAACGCGGCGAATTGTCCGGCGGCGGCGAGGAAGACGAACATGTTCGCCCCGGCGACCCAGCGGTTTCCGAACAGTCCGAGCCGCACCAGCGGTGCGGCGGAACGGTTCTCGACCACGACGAAGGCGACCAGGAGCAGCACACCGGCTGCCGCGGTGACGACCGTAACCGGCGCGGTCCAGCCGTAGTGGTCGGTTCGGACGACCCCGGTCACCAGCAGGCCGATTCCGCCGGTGGCCAGGACAGCGCCGAACAGGTCGAGCCGTCTGCCACCGTGCCCGGCGTCGGCACCGATACCGGCCGCGGTCGCACCGGCCGCGATGACCACGAGCGGCACATTGATCAGCATCACCCAACGCCAGTCCGCGAATTCGGTGAGCAATCCACCGACCAGCACACCGCTCGCGCCGCCGGCCGCGTTCACCCCGCTCCAGATCCCGAGCGCCCGCACCCGGGCGGCGCCTTCTGCGAAGGTGGTGGTGAGTACCGCCAGCGCGGCCGGAGCGAGCGCGGCGGCCGCGCATCCCTGGACCGCGCGGGCGGCCACCAGTTGCCACGGCTGCTGCGCGAGCCCGCCGGCCAGCGAGGCGATCCCGAAGACGGCGAGCCCGGCGACAAGCAGACGGCGGCGGCCGAACAGATCGCTCGCGGTGCCACCGAGCAGCAGGAACCCCCCGAATGTCAGGGCATAGATATGTACGACCCAGGCGAGATCCAGCGGCGCGAAACCGAGATCGGCGCGGATCGACGGTAGCGCCACGTTCATCACCGCCATATCCAGCGCGACCATGAACTGAGCGGTCACGACGGCCGCGAGAGTGAGGGAAGGCCGTCGACGAATGTTTTTATACACGTATAAAAAGTAACCGTGCGGCGAGGCCGTGTCCAGAGCCGGGAAGCCGATGCGCGAAGATGACCTCATGACCGAGTCCGCGCCGCGCACCGGCAGACCGCCGAAGATCTCCCGTTCGGAGATCGTGGCCGCCGCGGACACGGTGGTCGCCGCCGACGGCCCGGGCGCGCTCACCATGCGCCGGGTCGCCACCGAGCTCGGATGCACACCGATGGCCCTCTACCACCACGTTCGCGATAAGGACGAACTGTTGCGGCTACTGCTCGAGGACTACGCCGAACACGTGGAATGGCCGGCGCTACCGGAAGATCCGCGGGAGCGGATGGTCACGGCCGCCCTCGCCGTACACGAGGTGCTCACGGCCCGCTCCTGGTTCGTCGAGATCCTCGCCGCCGACGATCTACTCGGCGTTTCCGCACTCTGGGCCCCCGAAGCCATCATCGACGGCGCCGTCGGCTGCGGCCTCACCGCCGACGAGGCGGTCCGCGCCTACCGGATCATCTGGCACTACACCGCGGGCGAGATCATCGTCCGCGCCCGCTCCGCGCGGCGCGCCGCGGACGGCCGCCCGACGTTCCGTGCGCAGGTCTTCGCGGATCTGGACCCCGAGACCCTCCCCCGGCTTGCCGAGGTGGGCCCGCGCTGGGTCGAACTCACCGCCGAGGACACCTACCTACTCGGTCTCCGAGCCCTGATCACCGGCCTGGTCGGCCCGGCGCGGCACTAGCGGGCCCCGCCGACGGTTTCCGGCACGGGTGCCACGCCGTCGAACCGCTCACGGTTGGCCTGCACCTCGTCCATATGCGCCTCGGCCCACACCTTGATCCCGCGCATGATCTGGTGCAGCGACAGCCCGAGTTCGGTCAGTTCATAGGTGACCGTGACCGGCACGGTCGGAGTCACCGTACGGACGACCAGCCCGTCCCGCTCCAGGGTGCGCAGAGTCTGGGTGAGCATTTTCTGGCTGACCCCGGCCAGCCGCCGGGCCAGCTCGGAATACCGCATCGCCTGCGGCTCACCGGCACAGTCGGCCCCGGCGTGCGGACCACCGCTACCCAGCGCGGACAGGACCAGCGCCACCCATTTTCCGGAGATCCGTTCCAGCAGCTGACGACTGGGGCAGCCGTCGAAGAACGCGTCGTAATCCACCTTGTCCCGGGCTCGCTGCTGGGCCGCCGTCATCGTCGCCACGACCGCTCCTTCCTACCTCGCGGTGGTATACGCACTTCGAGGTGCCTACTTCCCGATGGAGAGTTACCCATCCATTGTGGAGTCACAGCGAAGAAATCTCCACAGGAGGCGATATGTCCAGCACCTTCCGCAGCGCGGTCGTCCGGACCCCGGCCGGCCCCGATTCCATCGAGATCATCGATGTCCCCGTCACCGAACCCGGGCCGGGCCGGGTACGGGTCGAAATCACCGCCGCTACCGTCAACCCCGTCGACCTGGCCTTGACGGCCGGTGTCTTCCACGGCCTCGGACTGATCACCCGGTCCGCCTACACCGGTATCGGCACCGATTTCGCCGGTACCGTCGCCGCGACCGGCCCCGGCGTCGATATCCCGATCGGTACCCCCGTCGCGGGCCTCGTGGGCGGATTCGACCGCGATTACGGCACCTACGCCGAACAGGTCATCGTCCCGGCGAGCGATATCGCCCGTATCCCGGACGGACTCGACCCGGCCGTCGCGGCGACCGTCCCGCTGAACAGTCTCACCGCCGCCCAGCTGGTGGATCTGCTCGGCGTGGGGGACGGCCGGCGCCTGCTGGTGACCGGTGCCGCGGGCGCCGTCGGCAGTTACGTGATCCGGTTCGCGCAGGAACGCGGCTGGCAGGTCACCGGGCTGGCCCGGGCCGGCGACGAGGAGTTCGTACGCGGACTCGGCGCCGATTTCGCGGTCACGGCGACCCCCGGCTGGGACGCGGTGGCCGATGCCGCGACCCTGCAGGAACAAGGTCTGGCGCTGGTCCGCGACGGCGGCCTGTTCGTCGGTGTCCGGCCGGGTGCCGAACCACCCACCGAGCGGGGGATCACGGTTCGTGCCGTATCTGTCCAGGCCGACGGCACCCGCCTGGCCGGTTTCCTCACCGATACCGCGAGCGGCCGGTTGCCGGCCCGGGTACACACGGTGCTCCCGCTGGACCGGGCCGCCGACGCACATCGGGAGGTCGCCAAGGGCGGGGTGCGGGGGAAATATGTTCTCCGACCCTGAGCCGGACTCACCGAGCGATATCGGCTCACCTGTGGCCGATCGCTCATGGATCCCGATGTCCGGGTAGCAGTCACGGCGGCCGCCGCGGCACTATCGGCACGATTCGTGCATCGAGGAGTCCGGTCGCGGTTCCGGTCGGTGGCGAACGAAGTTCACCCGATGCAGGGAGGCCCCCGGACCCTTCGGGGGACACCGGTGGTACCGCCGAAACTGTGCCACCGGTGGTCCGATCACGGCCGCCACAGCACATCGGACCCTGCATCGGGTTTCGTATCCCTCGCTTCCGAGGAAGCGAGGAGCTCCACCCGCAGTGATCGTATACCGGAACAGAAACGTCTGCGGCACAACGCGAGACCGGCCGGAACCGGGGCCGGCCCGCCGGTCACCGCCGCGCCCGGCCCGCCGACCGCCCGCGAAGTGGCCGAATCCGCCCAGGATGTACCGACCCGGACAACCCGGCCGCGCCCGGGCGACTCGATTGCGTCACCCGGGCGACCGCGGTCCGTCAAATCGCGAAGGTGGCGAATGCCGACCACAGCACCGGCGAGTCCACGACGGCTCCGGTCGCCCGCCAGGCATCCAGCCGGGCGCGTTGCCATTGTGCGAGAGCAGCGACCGGGTCGGTGGTTTCGTGGGCCGCGTCGACCGCACAGATCACTTCTTGCAGTGGCGCGGCGCCGGTCGCGCCACCGAGACGCTGGAAGGCGAGATCGGTGGGCAACGGCCAGCGGGTCGCGGTGACCAGTTCAGCGCCCCCGGTGATCATGGCGGCGATCAGGCCCAGCGCCTCGGTGAATCGCAGGTCGCCGCCGCTCTCACAGGCGATGAGGGCGACGCGGCTGGGCACGGGCCACAATTCCCGACCCGCTACCGGCTCGGATTCGAGCGTATGAGTGCCCAGCAGCAGGTCCTTGGCGGACAGCGGGCGATGGGCCCGGTGCGGTTCGGCGAATCCGACCGTATCGACGGAACAGGACAGGTGCAGTTCGGTGTTCTCGCTCTGCCCGGATTCCGGCCGCGCGGCGGTGACATGGCCGACGTAGAGCAGCCGGGCGGCACCGGCGCGCAACGCGCGCGAGAGCCATTCACGATCGAGATCGGTGCGGCGGAAGATCTCGGCGGGTTCGCCGATCTCGGGCCGGATCCGGCCCGCACGGATATGTTCCCCGATGCGTTCGGTCAGCGGAGTCGGATGGGTCATCCGGCCCAGCACCGAACCCAGTTCGGAATCGGCGCGGAAGCCGGGCACCCGGGGATCGAGGACGGCCACCACCGGCAATCCGCGGGTCCGCTCCCAGGAACGTCCGATACGGCCGGGGGCGTGCACGATTCCCGCCGGTGCCAGCAGGCCGATATCGGCGATATCGATCAACCGGAGTTCCGGCGCCGGGGCCAGGATCTCCCATGGCACCTGGGCGACCCTCGGCGAGGGCTGGAGCCGGATGAGTGGACGGATCCCCTGCTGGTGGAGCGAATACAACTGGATCGCCAGACCCTCGGCCAGCAGCGCCCGGGAGAGATCGCGTGCCAGCAGGTATTCCGAATCGGCTGCGGCGAGGGCGCCGGTGGTGAGCGTACGTTCCAGGCCGCCGGGGCTACTGGGGTCCGGGAGCGCGGCCGCGAGCTCGCCCACCACTCTGTCGATCTCGGCACCGGGCAGCGCCGTGACACCCGGTGCGGCATCGTGGCCGAACCAACGCCACGAGACGTACACATCGCCCGCGTCGGCCATCCGGACCAGCACGGTCGGCCGATCGACCCGCTCGGGATCCCGGTCGCTCACAGCGCGATCACCCGGTCCTCGCGGACACGCCGACCGTAACGCTGTTCGGCGGCCGCGATGTAGTCGCCGAGCGCGATACGCGGGCCGGGCGGCACGGCCAGTCGCGGCGGCGGCGACACCGGAAGCCCGGCCGATGCCGCGACTCGCGCGAGTGCGGCACCCAGATGCAATGGGCCCGGGGCGGGCTCGACGCCGGACGGCTGCACGGAACTGTCCAGCGGGAACAGCGGACGCTCCACCCCATCGCCGGAGGCGGTATCGAACGTCGTTCCCGCGCACTGTGTTTCGATCAGATCGATGAGCAGCTGACCGTCCCGGCACAGGTGGGCGAATCGGAAGGCCAGCCGGACAGCGGGATCGGCGACCTCCCGGTTCCACTGATCCCGCTGATGGCCGCCCGGCAGGGTGTAGCGCACCGCGTCGATGGCGATCGCGGCCGGCACGGCAAGCGCACGGCCCAGCGCCAGCAGTTCGTCCGGCGGAGATTCCATATCGTCGACCACCATCTGGACCAGCACCGCGTGCCAGAAGTCGAGCTGGGCGCACTGCAGGCCGAGCCCGCGTTCGGCGTAGACGGTGAACGCCGCGCCGAGCAGCTGCTGCCCCGCCCCGACTTCCCCCCGCGCGTACGCCACGGTGGCGAGGCGGCACTGCACGGAAGCGGAGTCCAGAACGGCACCGGAACTCCGGAAACAGTCCAGGCTGCGCCCGTACCATTCCTCGGCCCGGTCGGCCTCACCGCGGCATTCGGCCAGATAGCCGCGGAGCTTCCAGCCGACCCCGGCCCGATAGCCGAGTCCGGCCCGTTCGTAGTACTCCTGGCTGGCCAGCACGAGTCGCTCCGCCTCGTCGAGCCGGTCGAGACGGCTGAAGAGCTGGGCCAGATTCTGCTGCGTGTCTGCGACCGCGTTGTGGTCACCCGCCGCGGTGAACGCCGCCAATGCCTGCTGGGCGAAATCCACGCCGAGCTCACGGCGACCGGTCTCGAAATAGGCACCGGCCAGGTTCATCAGCGGATGCCCGGTGAGATGCGGGGCGAAACGCATTGCCGCGTGCAGGGATTCGGTGGCGATTTCGACGACCCGGTTCCATTGACTGCGGTGGGTCGCCACAGCAGTGAGCGACAGCAGACATGAAACACGCAGCACACCCAGATCCTCGGCGTCGGCGAGCAGGTCATGCGCCTTCTCCAGAGCCGATTGTGCGTCGTCGAGCGCACCGAGATGTTGCAGCGCTTGCGAATAGTTGATCAGTGTGGAGGCCGTTTTCTCGACGGCGTCGGCCGGGATCTGGTCCAGCGCGGACCGATACCGGGTCGCGGCGCCCTGATGGTCACCGAGTTCGTCGTACATACTCGCGGCGTTGATCAGGGCACTGGTGCGGAGACCGCCGGTGGTGGTCGCCACCGCGTGTTCGAAAATTCGCAGCGCCGCGGCGATATCCCCGCGCTGGTACGCGGCCGCGCCCTCGTAGAGCAGCTCCAGCCCGGGCGGATCTTGTTCGCTCATCTCAGAAATCCGACTCCGATTCGGCGGCCGCGACCTCGGCGCGCAAGGGGGTGATATCGACGGGGCCCGCCGCGGTTTCGCCGGCCGCCGCGGAAATGGCCTGCCCGGCACGGCGCAGCCGGGCGTGAGCCAGTTCCCTGATCAGATCGCGCTGCCGAATATCGGCCGCGGGATCGGTCATGGGCCGGTTCTCCGGCACCGCGGGATCGGCCGGTGATCCGGCACCCGCCGGTGCGGCGGCTCCCACGCCCGGCACGTAGATCTCGATATCGGAGACCGTCGCGGTGGTATCGGCCACCACCGCCGACCAGGTATCCCCGTTCAATACCAAGGCGGCGGCCCGGATCCCGGCGCCTGTCCGGACCAGCGCCCGAGGTCGCAGATGCTCCGGCGGATCCGCGCGCAGCCCCGGCGCGGCGACCACCCGTACCCGGAGAGTGCTACCGCCCGGGACCCGGACGAGTTCCCAGGACACCGCCCGTTCGGAAGCGTCGACGATACCGGGCGGGCAATGCCGCCAATCCCATCCGGCGCTGCCCCTTTCGAGGACGAGGGCAGTGTCGGCGCCGCTCGGCCGCCCACCGGCCGCCAGCGCGTAGTCGGTGGCCCTTGCGGGTCCGGGCGCCGCGAGAACGTCCGGGTCGGTGGCGGCATCGGGAGCGTCGGCACCGTCGACGATGCTCTCGCAGAATTCGCTCAACTCCGCTATCTCACGGTCCAGTTCGGCCGGATCGAGCGCGGGAATACCGTCCACGGTCGAGGCGGGCCACCAGCGTGCCGCCCAGTGCGCGTAGCCGAGCCGGCGCACCGCGGCTGCCAGTTCGGGCCGTTCGGGACGGGTGGGCAGTTCGACCGGATCGGTGTACTCGTCGGCGGCCACCGCGACCTCGGCACCGTAGAGCGCCCACAGCCACTCCTGAGCGGTATCGAGATCGTGCAGGATCGCCGCCGGAACAGGCCGGCCCGCCAGCAGATTCCAGCTCAGATAGCCGCCGCCGACTTCCAGGACAGCGGTGTCCAGTCCCGGGGCCGCCGCCGGATCGGGCGAGTCGCCCGGCACGATACTCCAGCGGCCGGGCCCGATCAGCCGGATACGCACAGTGTCGACCATCAGACTGCCCTCGGTTCGGCCGTCTCCGGCTCCGGTACCGTCCGTGCGCTCAACGCCTTCCGGACCCGGGTGCGATGATCGAGCGCCACCGACCGTGCCACCCCGTCCAGCAGATCCCACAACTCGTCGAGTTCGGTGACCGGTATCTCCCGGACATCTCGCCCGTGCAGCCGCACCCACAGCCGCCGCAGGTACGGGCGCCACGGCGTGCGCAGTTCGGCGGCGATGACCGCGAGCGGATCACGGTCCCCGGACACCGGATGGATCGCCAGCCGGCGCGCCTGCAGCACATAGGCCTCCCGCTGCCACCTGCTGTTCACCAGCTGCTGGGCGGCCGACTCGGCGGCGGCCCCCGATATGTCCCGGGTTTGCGGTGGCGTGATCGGCGCCAGCCCGAGCGCCAGCTCGACTCCGGCCGCCGCGGTGAGGCGCAGCGATTCACCGAGCAGTGCCCACGGCGCGCAGCTGCGGGCGATCTCGGTGGTGACCAGGTCCGGAATCGGCGGCAGCTCGGCTCGTTCGGTGGAAACCTGCAACACCGTGAAAACCCGCTCGTGGACGGTTCGGTCGAACGGCAGGCCGAGGGTGGCAGTGGACGCCGACGCACCCACGGCCGGACGGCGCGGCGCCGGATGAACCGTCAGTCCCAGCTCGTGGGCGCGCCCGAGACCGGCGGACGAAGCAGGGGTCTCGCAGCGCCACAGTTCGATTCCTGTATGTGTTCCCACATTCTGTGCAACCAGTTCCCCGAGCAACCGGCGCCCGGTGCCGGAGTCGACCCCGGAGCGGGTCGCGACCGCGTGTTCCAGGAGTTGCCGTAGCGCGCCGGTGTACTCGACCGGTACCGCGGGCGGCGCCGGGCGCCGGCCCCACGCAGTGCCGATCAGATCATCGAGCAGCGCCGTCCGCGCGGAATCGGTGAGATGGTCCTTGAGCGCCTGGGTGGTACGCCCGGCCGTGAAGCCGTGGATCTCGCGCAGTACCGCCTCGGCCCGGACCCGGTCCCGGTCCGGATCGGGGTGGCCCCGGGTGACGGCCAGTTCGAAACAACGCTGGAAGTAGAGATCCTGAGCGGTGCCCTCGGTAATCCGCAACCGGCGGCGGACCTGTTTGAGCAGGGTGAACCAGGCGGCGGTCGCCCGCAGCGCGTCGGCCTGGGCATAGACCCGGGCGGCAAGCAGTGTCGCGCCGTCGGGGGTCAGCACCGCGCCCCCGCAGCTCGGATACTGCACCGGCCGGATGACCAGCGGATCGAGGATCGATTTCACGGTCCGGCGCAGCGGCCCACCCGCGGGTCCGCTCAACGCCTCGACACCCCCGAGACCGCGCCACACCTCATCGAGCACCATGGCCCGCGGTCGTCGCATGACCCCAGGTTATCGGAGTAGCGCCCCGGTGGCGGTGCCGAAAGTTGGGATCGGTAGGCGCGCGCCGATTCCTACTTTTCTCCTAACGGCCACGAACACCGGGCCGGAACACCGAGAGAACAGGAACCACCATGAACGCCACGATCTTCCGCCTCGGCGCCGTCGCCCTCGCCGCCTCCGCCACCCTGCTGCTGTCCGCCTGCGGTGAGGATACGAGCACCACCGCGGCACCGGCAGGCCCGAATACCTCCACCGCAGCCGGCGACACCACCACCGGCGGCGGCACGTCGGCTGCCGAGGTCGACGGTAAGGCGCTGGAGGCGAACTTCGAGACCACCTGCGCGAAGCAGGGCAACACCCTGGCGCTGGCGCTGACCGATACCGCGAACGCCCGGTACGGCCAGCTGAGCGTCAGCGCCAGCATCGTCGACTACACAACCGTGCAGGCGGTGGCCATCGCGGGCAGTCAGGGCGGTTCGAACGGAATGCCCTACGCGGTCGGTTACGGCAACGGCCAGCCCGGCGGTTCCGCCCAGCTGACCAAGGACGGCGACACCTACACGGTGACCGGCAAAGGCATCGGCGCGCCCGATATGGCCGACCCGCTCGCCGGACCCGCCGAAGCGGCCTTCGAGATCACCTTCGCCTGCTCGACGGTCGTCGGCGGCTGATCGCGGGCCGGGCATCCGGCTCCTCGTCGCCCCGCACGCTCGGTTCCCGCCGAACGTCCGGTGCGACGAGGTGGCCAGGTATCCGGACCACAACCTTCAGGAGAAATCATGATCCGCACCCTGCGTCTCACCGCCCTCGCCGGCGCCGCCCTCGCCGTGGGCTTCTATCTCTGGCACGGCCTGACCTACCGGGCCGGCAGCGTCTACGAACCCGCCGAGCTGGCTTGGCTCAACGGTTTCCTGGCTCTGCCGATCATCGCGCTCAGCCTGGTCGTCACCGTTTTCGCCTTCACCGGCACGGGTATCGTCACGGCGCTGACCGGTCGCAACACCGGCGATTTCCGCGATGCCCCACTGGGTCTGGGGACCGTGCGGTCGTTCACCCATACCGGCGTCACCCTGAACGACCAGCCGCAGATCCGGATCGAGTTCGGTGTCGAAGGCGCGCAGGGCGAGCGGTTCGACGCGGTCGCGAAAACGATTGTGCCCCTGACCGAACTCGCCCTGCTGGCACCCGGTGTGGTCCTGCCGGTGCGCTACCGGCCGGACCGCCCGGGTGTGGTCGAACTGGACCTGTCCGGTGACACTGCGGCGGCGCAGCGGGTGATGAACGAATCGCTGATCCGGAAGGGTTTCACGACAAAGGAAAAGGTGGATATCGCCGCACGCGGTGTCGCGGCCCAGGCCGTGGTCCAGTCGCTGACCGTGCCGGGGGAGATCCGCGACGGCTATTCGAAAGTCGCGGTGGGGCTGGTGATCACCCGTCCCGACGGCAGCACCTTCAGCACGGTCTCCGAGAAGTTCCTGCCGCCGGCGGCGATCGGCAATGTGCAGGTGGGCCGGATCGTCACGGCCCACTATCTGCCCGGTAACGAGAAGGAGGTCGTGCTGTCGATTCCGGTCAATGCGTGAACAACCGGCCCGGCGCGCCCGTCCCGCGAGGACGGGCGCATCGGCGTTCCCGCGCCGGATGTCGTACCGGCATCACCCGCCGGGCCCACCGCATGACCGGGTTGGCCGCGGGGTGCGGGATCGCCGATCCCTGCTACACGCAGTACTTGCTGGTCAGCTGCGTTTCCATGCCTCGATCTACCTATCCGGCATATCCATCTCCCAGTGGATGGGATTTCCGGCCCTGCGATCCGCCCGGGGAAAGTGTGATGTCGGTTACGCATTCCGGCTGCTCGTCGAATGCGGGAACCACCCGAAAGGACCGCTGATGGTCGCCTCGACCCTCCCATCCGACACCCCGCAGCGCTGGACGCCGCGTCTGATCTTCTCGCTCGCCGCGATCGTGCTGCTACTGGAAATGCTCGCGGTGAGCTACATGATGATCTCCACCGCGCTACCTTCGATCGCCGCGCACTACCAGACCACCCAGGGCGCCTGGTTGCTCACTTCGTTCCTGCTGGTCGGGGCCGTGACCGCACCGCTGATCGGCAAACTGGCGGATATGTACGGCAAACGCAGCGCCCTGCTCGGCTGCGTCGCCGTGGCCACGGTGGGATCGTTCGTCTCCGCGGTCGCGGGCAGCTACGCGGTTCTCATCGCCGGCCGGGCACTCACCGGCCTGCTGGTCCCCTGCCTGTTCCTGAGCTATTCGCTGATCCGGGATGTGTTCCCGGCGAAAACCATCGCGCTGGCCGTCAGCATCGCGACCAGCGGTATGGGGTTGATCGCGATCCCCGCGCCTTTCCTCACCGGATGGCTCATCGACAACCACGGGTTCCGCAGCATCTTCTGGTTCTTCGTGATCGGCCTCGCCGTCCTCGGCGCGCTGATCTTCCTGACCACCGCCGAATCGCCGGTACGACTGCGTTCGCGGATCGATCTGATCGGGGCAGTGCTGCTCGGCGGCGGTATCGCCGGGGTGCTCGTCGCGGTGAGCTTCGGGCCGGCCTGGGGCTGGCGCGCCGGATCGACGGTCGCGTACCTGGCCGGCGGCGTGGTGCTGTTGCTCGTCTGGGCGGCAACCGCGCGAATGATCCGGGACCCGCTGATCGATCTCGGCGTACTGCGGCGCCGTCCGGTCCTGCTGACCACGATCGGTGCCGGACTCTGCTACGGCTCGAGTGGCCTGTTCACCATCCTGCTGCCGATGCTCGCGATGACACCGGACATGCTCGGGCTCGGATACGGATTCGGTGTCACGGCGGAGGGTTTCGCGATCTTCCAGGCACCGATCGGCCTGATGGTGGTGATCGGTGGTGTGCTGGTCGGACTGCTCGTCGGCCGCGATATCCGGCCCCGCGTCCTGATGACCTGCGGCATGCTGCTGATGGCCGCCGGGTTCACGCTGACCGCGGCCGTACACGACAACAAGACGCTGCTCATCGCGTTCGCCGCAGTGTTCGGCACCGGTATGGGCATGGCGTACGCGGCGGTGCCGAACCTGTTGATCGAAGCGGTGCCGCCACAGCTGCAGGCCGGTACGGCGAGCATTGTCGGGGTGTCGCAGAGCGTCTTTCCGGCAGTACTCCCGGTTATCGCGTTCACGGTCATGAACAATTCCTACGTCGCGCCGATCCCACCGGAAACGACCCGGGGGGTCGTGTTCTACCTGGATGGCGGTTTCACCGTGGCGTTCCTCGTCGGTGCCGCGACCGCGGTCCTCGGCGCGCTGGTCGCGGTGGCACTACCGCGCCGGATCGTGCAGGTCTGCGCACCCGACAAGGTGACCGATACCGACGAAGGCGGTCTGGTCTTCGCCCGCTGAACCACGGAGTGCCGAGCCGGTCGCGCGTGGTGGCGCGACCGGCTCGCCGATTCGTCACAGTGCGAATCGAATCCGGCGGCCGGATAGGGGCCCGGCCGCGCGGATCGTGGGCCGATCCGGATGTCGTTGCCGGGTAGATCCGCTCAGATCGCGGCGACAGCCGCCACGAAACGGTCCAGTTCGTCGAAGCTCACGAAACAGTGCGGCGAAGCGCGCACCACCGAATCCAGCCCACGGGCCGACATATCCAGCAGCGTGGACCCGCGATGACTGACCGTCACGGTGATGTCTTTGCCGAGCAGACGGTCCCGGACCTCCACCGGCGGCGTTCCGGCCACTGTGAACGAGACGATCCCGCTGTGCTGTACCCCCAGATCCCGCACCGTCACCCCGGGCAGTTCACCCAGTGCGCCCCGGAGGTATCCGGCCCGCTCGGCGACCGCCGCGTAAACCTCCTCCGGACCGAGTTCGAGCAGGTAGCGCACGGCGGCCCCGAGCCCGAGCCGGGCCGCGACATCGTGCTCCCAGAACTCGAACCGGGACGCGTCCGGCGCCATCCGGTACTCGTCCGGCCCGGTCCACTGCGCGCTGTGCAGATCGAGCCGGCCCGGTTCCATCGAGGCGGCCAGTTCCGGCCGCAGATAGAGGAATCCGGTACCACGCGGACCGCGCAACCATTTGCGACCGGTCGCCGACAACGCGTCCACCCCCAGCTCGACGACATCCAGCGGTAGCTGGCCCGCGGATTGGCAGGCGTCGAGCAGTACCAGCGCCCCGGCCTCGCGCGCGATCCGCGCGGCCGCCGCCACCGGATTCACCAGACCTCCGTTGGTGGGCACGTGCAGCAGCGACACCAGCCGTACGCGGTCGTCCAGCATCGCGGCCAGCGCATCGGTATCGAGCCGGCCGGTGTCGTCGCTGGGGATCTGTTCCACCCGGGCCCCGGCGGCCCGGGCGCGCTGCAGGGCGGCGATGGCATTACTGGCGTAGTCGGCGCCGGAGACGAGAATGCGGTCGCCGGGACGTAGCGGAACGGCGTAGAAGAAGTCCGACCAGCCCCGCGTGGCGCTGTCGCCGAGGGCGATGGTGCCGGGCGTGGTGTTCAGCAGGGTCGCTATCGCCTCCTTGACCGCGGCCAGATCGTCGAGGCGTTCATTCGCCGCCCGGTACCCCCCGATCTCGGCCTCCCGCCGCAGATGGGCGATCACCGTTTCGGTGACCACCCGCGGTGGAAGCGAGGACCCCGCACTGTCCAAGAAGACCGAACCGGCCCCGACGCCGGGCGTATCGTCACGTACTCGCTGCTCATCGACCATGCACCCGAGCCTATGACGGATCCGTGACGCGTTCGCGCCGCAAATGTGTCCGTGCTCCTCGCTACTCTGGATTCCACGCGGAGCTCGGCCGGGCGTCCGGATCGTGCGCCACCGTCGATCGATGACGAACCGACAATCGAACACACCGCTCGGGCAGCGGCCCGGACCGAACACGCGAATTACGAACCAGCGAGAAGCCGCACGGAGGTTGGTATGGCGGTCACACTCGAACATCCGGAATCGACCAGCGACCTACCAGCACACCCGGCTCTGTCCAGCCGAGCGGCGGCCGAAGCCTATATCGGCGGTGTCTGTTTCAAAGTCGGCCCGCCCCGTCTCATCGGCGCCGAACTCGAATGGTTCACCATCTGCCGTACCGGTCGTACGGCCCGCCGGAACGCACAACGACCGACCGCGGGCAGCGCATATCAGCTGTTCGACGGTGCCCGGCCCACGACCGAACTGCTGGCCCAGGCTCTGGGCCCCTACGCACCCCGCGCCATCGCGCCCGATTCCCCCGCCCACGCCCTGCCCGGTGGCAGCCGTGTCACCGTAGAACCAGGTGGGCAGATCGAACTCTCCAGCATCGCCGTCTCCGACGCCGCCGACCTGTGTGCCCGGCTCCGCGCCGACGAACAGCGGCTGCGCGAACTCCTGCGCGCCCGATCCATCCGGATGATCGCCGCCGCCGCCGATCCGGCCCGCACCCCCCGATGCCAGCTCGAATCACCCCGCTATCGGGCGATGGAGCACTATTTCACCCGGATCGGCCCCTTCGGTCGGCTCATGATGAGCAATACCGCGGCGGCCCAGGTCAGCCTCGATATCGGCGGCGACCTCGCCGAACTCACCGCCCGGTGGACCGCCCTGCACGCCGTCGGCCCCGCCCTGATCACCGCTTTCGCATGTTCCCCGGCGCTTCGTGGCGCGCCCACCGGCGAATGGGCGTCCCAGCGGATGCGCACCTGGCTGCACCTGGACCCGGCACGTGCCTGCCCGCCCGTCGCCGACTGGGCCGACCCGGTCACCGGTTACGCGTCCTGGGCGCTGGATGCGCCGCTGCTGTGCGTCCGGCGTCCCGAACACCTCGCCTGGGCGGCCCCGCCGGATGCCACCTTCGGCGACTGGCTGTCCGGTGGCCTGGACGAGGTGATCGGCCGCCGCCCCGATATCGATGATCTCCACTACCATCTGACCACCCTCTTCCCGCCGGTCCGGCCCGCCGGGTACTTCGAGGTCCGTTATCTGGACGCACAACCCGGCGACGGCTGGACGGTCCCGATCACCGTCCTCGACGCCCTGCTGTCCACCCCGGCCGCTGTCGCCGACGCGACGGCCGCGGCGGGCGCGACGACCGGCCGCTGGCAGGACGCCGCGCGGTTCGGTCTCGCCGATCCGGAGTTGCGGGCGGCCGCCGTCGCGGTATTGGAGGCCGCTGCCGCGCACCACCCGGACCCCGGTCCTGCGCTGCGGTCCGCTGTCCGGCGGTGTGCGGGCGGCCGGGCACCACAGGACGAATCGCACCATGCCTGACCGCGCCGCCTCGGTACGTGGCACCCACCCCCACCGATCACCCGTCGACGAGCGGAGAGCATCGTGACCGTCACCCAGCCGAACGCCGACCTCATCGAAACCGAACGGTTGCGCGAGCACATCGCGGCCGCCCTCATCCGGGCGCGGCTGCGCACCGCGGCGCTCACCGATTGTGTGGACGAAGCCGAACTCCGGGCGCAGCATTCCCCGCTGATGAGCCCACTGGTCTGGGATCTGGCCCATATCGGCAGCCAGGAGGAATTGTGGCTGGTGCGCGACGTCGGGGGCCGGGAGCCGGTCCGTCCCGATATCGACGAACTGTACGACGCGTTCAAACATGCCCGCTCGAATCGGCCGCAGCTGCCACTGCTGAGTCCCCACGAGGCCCGCGGCTATGTCGGTACGGTACGCGACAAGGTATGGGACGTCCTGGACCGCAGCCCGCTGCGGGGCAACGAACTGGTCACGGGTGGTTTCGCCTTCGGCATGATCGCCCAGCACGAACAGCAGCACGACGAGACCATGCTCGCCACCCACCAGTTGCGGACCGGGGCGCCGGCGCTCACCGCGCCCGCCCCACCCGCCGCCGCTGTGCCGGTACGCGGCGAGGTGGTGATCCCGGCAGGTGAGTTCGTCATGGGCACCTCCACCGATCCCTGGGCACTCGACAACGAACGACCGGCCCATCCGCTGCACGTGCCCGCCTTCGCGATCGACGCCGCACCCGTCACCAACGCGCAGTATCTGGCGTTCGTCGCCGACGGCGGCTACGAGCGGCGGGAACTGTGGTCCGAACGTGGCTGGGCACATCGCCGCGAAGCCGGGCTCACGGCACCGCAGTTCTGGGAACGTGACGCCGACGGACAGTGGTGGCGGCGGGTGTTCGGGGCGCTCCGCCCGCTGCGGCCGGAACAGCCGGTGGTGCACGTGTGCTGGTTCGAGGCGCAGGCCTACGCGAACTGGGCCGGTAAACGGCTGCCCACCGAGGCGGAATGGGAGAAAGCGGCCCGCTACGACCCGGAGACCGGGCGCACCCGCACCTACCCGTGGGGTGATACGGAGCCCGGGCCGGGTCTGGCCAACCTCGGTCAGCGTCATCTCGAGCCCGCCGATATCGGCGCCTACCCGGCCGGTGCTTCGCCCGCAGGCGTGCACCAGCTGATCGGCGACGTCTGGGAGTGGACCTCCTCCGGGTTCGATCCCTATCCCGGATTCCGGGCGTTCCCGTACCGGGAGTACTCCGAGGTGTTCTTCGGCGGTGACTACCGGGTGCTGCGCGGGGGTTCCTTCGGTACCGACACCGTCGCCTGCCGGGGTACCTTCCGCAACTGGGACCATCCGATCCGCCGGCAGATCTTCGCCGGGTTCCGGCTGGCCCGCACCGTGGGCCCGGAAGAGGCCTGATGTGCCGCCATCTCGGCTATGTGGGTACCCCGGTGCCGGTGGGCGACATGCTGACCCGCGGCCCGCACTCCCTGCGCACCCAGGCGTGGGCGCCGCGGGAGATGCGCGGCGGCGGCACGATCAACGCCGACGGGTTCGGAGTCGCGTGGTGGGGGCCGGACGCGACCGCGGTCACCCGCTACCGCAATGCCGATCCGATCTGGACCGACCCGGCGGTCGACGAGGTACTGCCGCAGCTGACCTCGCACGCGGTTCTGGGCTCGGTGCGTTCGGCGACCGTCGGTATGCCGCTGGAACGTTCGGCGTGCGCGCCGTTCCTGTGGGATCGGTGGGCGTTCAGTCACAACGGGGTGGTGCCGCGATGGCGTTCGGTACTCACCGCCGTCCTCTCCGATCTGGATGTCGCCGCCACCCGCGCCGGAATGACCCGCCGCTACGAGACCAGCCATCTGCTCGAGGCCGAGGCGCTCACCGATTCGGCCGCGTTGTGGGTGCTGCTGAGCCGATTGCTCGACCCCGAACCGCCGGCCGGGTTGGCCGAAACCCCCGGCACCGCATTGCGTCTGCTCGTCACCGGCGTCCTGCACCACGCTCCCGACGCCCGAGTGAACCTGCTACTCGGCGACGGTAGGCGGTTGTGGGCCACCACCTGCTACCACTCGCTGTACGCCCTGATCGGCGACGAGTTCGCCGTGCTGGCCTCCGAACCCTATGACGACGACGCCCGGTGGCAGCTGCTACCGGACCGGAGTCTCGTCCACGCCGAACCCGGCGGGCTGAGCATCGATAACCTCGAGCTCGGCCGATCCACCGCGACCGAAAGCCTGCCCCGATGACCCAGCCGATCGTGGAAGTCCATCTCACCGACGCCGATCTCACCGAGGCGCTGCGCACCGATGCCCGCCGCGGACTCACCGCACGCCCGAAGTGGCTGCCCCCGAAATGGTTCTACGATGCCAGCGGCAGCGAACTGTTCGAGCAGATCACCGCGCTGCCCGAGTATTATCCGACCCGCACCGAACGGGCCCTGCTGGAATCGGTGGCCGGCGCGATCGCCCGCACCGCGAAAGCGGAGGTCCTGGTCGAGCTGGGGTCCGGTTCGGCGGCCAAGACCCGGATCCTGTTGAACGCCCTCACGTCGGAGGGTCCCCTCACAACCTATGTACCGCAGGATGTCTCGGCGACGGCGCTGCGCGCTTCCGCGACGGAAGTGGCCGCGGAGTTTCCGGGCCTGGCGGTACACGGGGTGGTCAGCGATTTCACCGACACGCTCGGCGCGCTGCCGCGCGGTGGACGCCGGATGATCGCGTTCCTCGGCGGCACCATCGGCAATATGGTCCCCGATGTACGCGCCGAATTCCTGACAGGTATCCACGATGTTCTGGAACCGGGCGAGCAACTGCTGCTGGGTGCCGGGCTGGTCGTCGACCCGGAAGTCATGGTCCCCGCTTACGACGACGCCGCCGGGGTCACGGCGGAGTTCAACCGTAATGTGCTGCGGGTTCTCAATTCCCGGCTCCGGGCCGATTTCGACCCGGAATCCTTCCGGCATATCGCGCACTGGGATCCGGACAACGAATGGATCGAGATGCGGTTGGAGGCGACCCGGGAAATGAACGTCACGGTCGCCGATCTCGGTTTCACCGCGCGTTTCGCGCCGGGCGAGCAGATCCGCACCGAGATCTCCGCGAAGTTCCGTATTCCGGGACTGGACAGTGAACTACGGGCTGCGGGATTCGTGCTGGAACACGCGTGGACCGATCCCGACGACCGTTTCGCTCTCGTCCTCGCGGCCCGGGTCTGAGGGCGGAATCGGATTCCGGCATCCGAGCTTCCCTCGGACTACTCGTTTCTCCGGGGGACGCTCGTCCCCGAGGTCCGGTACGGGCGCCGCCAGGTGGCCGGCGAAACCCGGGCGCGGCCGCATATCAGTGCAGGCGGTTCTGCGCCGGCTCCAACCCGACCCGCAACAGCAATTCCACGGCATCAGCGGCCTGCTCGACCACCGTGGGCAGTTCTCTGCGCTCGGCCGACGAAAACGGTTTGAGCACGAAATCGGCCGGATCCTGCCGGCCCGGCGGACGCCCGATACCGATACGGGTGCGCAGATAATCCTTGGTGGTCAGGGCACCGGACACCGACCGCAAACCGTTGTGCCCGCCCTCGCCGCCACCACGCTTGAGCCTGATCTCACCGAACGGGAGATCCAGTTCGTCGTGCACGACGACGACCTCGGTCGGCGGAACCGAGAAGAACCGGGCCAGAGCCGCCACCGGGCGGCCGGACAGATTCATGAACGATCGCGGTTTCGCGATCAATACCTGACGTCCGTCCAATCGGGCCTGCAACAGATCGGCACCCGATTTCTTATGAGCGGTGAACCGGCCGCCGACCCGCTCCGCGAGCGAATCGGCGACCAGAAAGCCCACATTGTGCCGGGTCCGCTCATACGCCGGACCCGGATTGCCCAAGCCGACGACGAGCGCCGGCGCGGTATCGGCCATCGAGAAGGGGCCGGATTCCTATTCGGCGCTCTCGCCCTCGGCGACCTCGGCCTCGGGCTCCGGCTCGGCGGCACGGGGCTCGACGACGTTCACGATCAGCGCCTCCGGGTCACCGGCCAGCTCGACACCCTTGGGCAGCACGATGGCGCCCGCGGTGATCTGGGTGCCCACCTCGGCACCGGCGACGGAGACCTCGACGGACTCCGGAATGTTCAGCGCGTCGGCCGAGACGGAAATGGTGGTGGCCTCCTGGGTGACCAGGGTCCCGGGGCCGGCCTCACCGGTGAGCGTGACCGGAACATCGGCGGTGACCGCCTCGCCCCGCTGCACGATCAGCAGGTCGGCGTGCTCGATGTAACGGTGGATCGGATGCACGACGACCGATTTGGTCAGCGCGAGCTGCTTCTTGCCCTCGATGTTCAGGTTCAGCACCGCGTTGGTGCCGTGCTGACGCAGGATGGCCGCGAACGACAGCGCGTCCAGCGACAGATGCTGCGGGTCCGACTGATGCCCGTACAGCACAGCCGGCACGTTGCCCGCGCGGCGGGTACGGCGCGCTGCGCCCTTGCCGAACTCGGTGCGGATCTGCGCTTCGAGAAGGTTGACGTCGGACATGACTGGATAACTCCTACGGCTCTACCGGACTGGTGGGCGGTGCCAGGGTAATCGCGCCCCTGGTCGGTTGGTCTGCTCGTCAGGCGAAGACCGATCGGAGGCGGCCGGAAGCCGCGCCGCGTCGATCACGGTGCCGCAGAAATGCGAACCCTCGCCGAGACAACCCGAATACTGTAACTCGAGCGCCGCATAACTCCTGAATCGGGTGGGCTGTGTTCATCGGCGCCGCCTTCGGCGTCGCGGGCGGGGCCCTCGTGACCCCGGGTCTTCCCTCCTCCGCTCCCCCGCTCCGTCAGTCCAGACCCGGGGCGGGCCCCGCCTTTGTGGATGGCCCCGCCTCCGGCGAAGGGCCGGGGCTCCGTCGACTCGGGTGCTGTGCGTCGGCGGTCGGTTCAGTGGTTGCGCTTCTTCGCCTCCTCGCTCGAGAACCGGGGCCCACATTCGGCGGGTCGGGGCCCTATCCGGCGCAACCATCGAACCGGTAGGTGCACGGAGCGCCTGCCCGGGCCGGTCACGTAGCCTGGACGGTTGTCCCGCTCTTCCGCCGAAAGGTTGTTTCCGTTGACCGCCTCCACCGAGGGCTCCGTCGCGCCCGCTGCGCGCGGGTTGACCGCCGAGGTGTCGCGGCGTCGCACCTTCGCCGTGATCTCCCATCCCGACGCGGGTAAATCGACGTTGACCGAAGCGCTCGCGCTGCATGCCCGCAAGATCTCGGAGGCGGGCGCCATCCACGGCAAAGCGGGCCGCAAGTCCACAGTGTCGGACTGGATGGAGATGGAGAAGGCCCGCGGAATCTCGGTGAGCTCCACCGCGCTGCAGTTCAACTACCGGGCGGCCGGCTCCGAGATCGACAATGTGATCAACCTGGTCGATACACCGGGTCACTCCGATTTCTCCGAGGACACCTACCGCGTGCTGACGGCGGTGGACGCCGCGGTCATGCTGATCGACGCCGCGAAGGGCCTGGAGCCGCAGACGCTGAAACTCTTCCAGGTGTGCCGCCACCGTGGCATCCCGGTGATCACGGTCATCAACAAATGGGACCGGCCCGGGCGCGCACCCCTGGAACTACTCGACGAGATCGACGAACGGATCGGACTCACCCCTACGCCCCTGTTCCTCCCGGTCGGGATCGCCGGTGATTTCCGGGGCCTGCTGCGCCGCGGACCCGACGGCACGGCCACCGAATACATCCACTTCACCCGGACCGCCGGTGGCGCGACCATCGCGCCGGAAGAATCGCTGACCCCCGAGGCCGCCGAGGCCAGGGAGGGCGAGCCGTGGAGTACCGCGGCGGAGGAGAGCGAACTGCTCTCGGCCACCGGCCAGGACCACGACCAGGAACTCTTCCTCGCCGGGCAGACCTCACCGGTGATCTACGCCTCGGCCATGCTGAACTTCGGCGTGCGGCAGTTGCTGGAGACCCTCGTCGCGCTGGCTCCGGCCCCCCGTGCCCGGGCCGCGGTCGACGGCACCCCGCGCGAGACCGCGGATCCGTTCAGCGCCGTCGTGTTCAAGGTGCAGGCCGGAATGGATACCGCGCATCGCGACCGGCTGGCGTTCATGCGGATCGTCTCCGGCGAATTCGAACGCGGCATGGTGGTGACCCATGCGCAGACGGGCCGCCCGTTCGCGACCAAGTACGCGCTCACGGTGTTCGGCCGTGAACGCGCGACCGTGGACACCGCCTATCCCGGTGATGTGGTGGGCCTGGTGAACGCGACCGCCCTGGCCCCCGGCCACACCCTTTTCGTGGAAAAGAAGGTTGAGTTCCCACCGATCCCCTCGTTCGCGCCGGAACATTTCGCGGCACTGCGGGCGCAGAGCGCGGGTAAGTACAAGCAGTTCCGCAAGGCCATCGACCAGCTCGATTCCGAAGGTGTCGTGCAGGTGCTGCGCAACGATTCGCGCGGTGACGCCTCGCCGGTGCTCGCGGCCGTCGGTCCGATGCAGTTCGAAGTGGTGACCGCCCGGATGCAGGGCGAGTTCGGGGTCGAGACCCAGCTCGATCATCTCGCCTACACCATCGCGCGGCGCACCGATGCCGAGTCGGCACCCGAACTGGACCGTCAGCGCGGTGTGGAGGTCTTCACCCGCACCGACGGCGCGATCCTGGCCTTGTTCAGCGATAAATGGCGGTTGCAGTACATCCAGAAGGAAATGCCCGACCTCACCCTGGAACCGCTGGTCGCCGCCGCCGACTGAACCGGCTCAACCGGCCGCGCGCTCCTCCTCGGGACCCGGATACTCGCGATCGGCGTCGTAGGCGCCGGTTTCGGGCCGGGTGCTCGGCGCGGGGTAATCGCGCGGAGTGCGTTCGACCTCTTCCACCCCGGTGGGCTGCTGGACCAGACCCCAGCGGTTGGCGGTGAGCCGCAGGCTGGGCAGGTCGCTGAGCGAGAGCACCACTTCGTAGGTGCGTTCGTATCCGGTGTGCGCGATCCGCCAATGACCGTCGTCGCACCGCACGTATTCGTCGTTGTAGAAGGCCGAACCGCGCAGCAACATATTGTTCTCGGGAATCAAAGCGGTATCGGAGAGATACCAGATTCCGGTCGCCCGGTCACCGTCCACATCGATCTCGGGATGATCGCAGCGGTGTTCGGTGATGACATGCGGTCCGAGCGTATTGCGCAGAAATGTGAGAAATGCTTCCCGGGATTCGAACTGCAGATATTCGCTATAGGTGGCCGTGGCCTCCGGGATCATCGTTTCCGCGAGATCGTCCCAGAGTTTGGTATCCAAGGTGCGCAGGTACCGGAATTTGAGGCGATGTATCGCGAGCACGTCGTCTGCAGTCACGGAACTCACCCCGGATCGTTCGCCGGGACGCATCGGCCCCATCGTCATCGGCACTTCCGGTTCGGGCTCGAGCCGCGGTGGCAGCGAGACATCGAGTCCGGCTCCCAACGCGGCCGCGAGTGCGGCGCCGGAGAAGGCCATGGTTTCCCTGCTCTGGCCCGGCCGCCGCGGAAATCCACCCGGGCGCGGCCCGGGATCGTTGCGCTCCTCGCCCTGGTCCATAACTCCACCATCCCACCTGAAATGGACAAATTGGGAGGTAATTCAGATCTGTATCGGATTGCTATCCTGCGTCGGCGGCATCACGGGCCGCAGCGTCCCGCCCGGTCGGTTCGGAAGAGCACCAGGTAGATGGGTTCGAACACTGTTCCCGGCAGCCGATATCAGGGGCGATCACCGTTGCCGATGGTGAAGCAGGTACGGCAGAAATCCTCGCCGAACTCGGTCAGCCGCAGGCTTTTGCGGACGATTTTCGGTGCCCGGCCCGCCTTTTTCAGGGCAGCCTCCACGATCGGCTGGACCTCCAGCACCATATAGCGGCTCAGCACCACCGGATCGTCGGAATTTTCTGTCAGGCCCAGCCGGCTCAGATTGATCAGATACGAGCGCGCACGGTCCATATAGCGCACTCCGGCCTGCTCCGGAACGGAGGTCAGGCCACCGGCGACAAGCTCCGATCCGATCCCCAGCGGCCGGTTGGTGCGTACATCGACCGTCGGCTGCGGCCCGTTGAGGGCCATATAGCGCAGAATGCGGGCCTCGTCGGGGGCCAGTTCGTCCAGGATCCGGTCGTAGGCCGGATGCACCTCTTCGGTGAAATACACATCGGCCGAGCGGGCCAGCAGCGCATCCCCGCGTTTACGCAGTTCGGCGACACTGGCCGAGCGCAGATAGGAACCGACGGCGACGGTCTGCTGGGCGGGAGTCTGCCCGGTCGGGACATAACTGACGATCTCGCGTACCGAGCCCTCGGTCACCCCCAGCGCACTACGCGCGATGGAACGCAGCGCGTTACCGGTCCGTTCGGCGATCTCGGTCGAGGATTCCCCGTCCAGCGCCGCCTGGGTGATCTCCCGGGTCACCTCGTAGGAGGTCTCCACCGCCCACTGACCCCCACGGACCACGCTGCCCGCGGCCAGGCCCGCGGCCCGGAACACACCGCGGATGAGCCGGGCCTCGTTGCTGATCTGCCGCTGCTCGACATCGGAGCTGCGCTCCACACTCGACGGCGGCCTGGGGACGACGTCGGATCCGGAAATGCGCGCACCGTTCGGCGAGAGCCCACGTGTGGTTCCGGAGCTCGACGCCCGCACGGCACCCGGGGACGCGCTGCGCTGCACGGCTCGGGAACCGGTCCGGGGGATCTCCTGTCCGGTCCTGTCGTCTGCCACGTCTACTCCGATATCGCCAGATGAACGAATCCGCTCACCGATTATTGCCCATTCGCCGCGATCACCCGCCGCCGGACCATGAATCCGGCCTACGTCTGAGACACTAGTAGGCGCAGCTGGGCGAAGCCCACTGGTCGCCCGCGCACGCCGGAGCGAAGGCGGAGGTACGCCTGATGCGCCGGGCTCGCACACGCTGCCGGTGCGACTGCCGCCGCAACGCGGACGTCTTCCGGCAGTGGTGCTAATTTGAGGGTCCCGGTGAGGCTGCGATCACCGGAGCAGGAGGGTGTGCCGTGTTGGAGAGTGTGTTCGGGGTGCACCCGACGATCCTCCTGGAATTGCTGACCATTCCTCTGTTCACCGGAGTCATCGGCTACATCACCAACTGGACCGGTGTGCTGATGCTGTTCCGGCCGATCGCATTTCACGGTGTCCGGGTACCCGGCCTGCAATATCTGTACCCGTATCTGCCCAAGCGGATCCAGATCCTGCCGCTGCTCAGTCACGACGGCCGGTTCGGCTGGCAGGGCATCGTGCCCTCGCGGGCCGACAAAATGGCCAGTATCGCGGTGGACAAAGGGCTTTCGAAGCTCGGCAGTGTCTCCGATTTCTACCGCGAACTGGAACCGGACGCGCTCGCCGAACACCTCGCGGTGACCGCGGAGACACAGATCCGCGATATCGTCGAGACCATCCTGCGCCGCGAACATCCGCAGCTCTGGTACAACCTGCCCACACAGGTCCGCGAGTTGGTCCACGAACGGGTTCGCCAGCAGCTACCCGATATCCTGCACGAACTCACCACCGAACTCGGCGCGAACATCGATCAATTACTCGATGTCAAGCAGATGGTGATTCGTTATTTCCAATCCCGTCCCCAGTTGCTCAATCAATTGTTCCAGGTGCTGGGTGCCAAGGAATTGCGGTTCATGCAGAACTTCGGCCTCTACTTCGGCGCGCCGATGGGTGTGGTGCTGGTCGCGATTCTCCAGCTGACCGGATGGCCGACGCTGGCGGTGCTGCCGATCGGCGGGGTGATCATCGGCTGGGTGGTCAACTGGGTGGGCCTGAACATGATCTTCGCGCCCGCCGAGCCGAAATGGTGGTGCCCGTGGCGGCAGGGCCTGCTGATCAAACGTCAGGACGAGATCACCACCGGCTATGCCGAGCTGGTGTCCACCCAGGTGATGACCCTGGCCAATATCGGGGACGAACTGCTGAACGGACCGAAATCCGACCGCACCCTCCAGATGCTGGAGGACACTTTGCGTCCCGCCGCCGACCGGGCACTCGGCCCGGCCCGGGGCGCGGTGAAACTGGTGCTCGGCAGCCGCGAGTACCACTCACTGACCCAGACCCTGACCTCCGAGGCGATGGCGATCGCGCCGCTGGCGTTCTCGGATCAGGATTTCAACGTGCGGCAGGGCAAGCAGATCAGCGCCTATATCGCCAAGCAGATGTCCGAGCTGTCGCCGAACGATTTCGTCGATATGCTGCGGGCGGCGATCAAACAGGACGAATGGCTGCTGTTCGTGCACGGCGGCGTACTGGGCCTGTTCGCCGGATACGCGCATATCCTGGTCTTCGGAACGGGGGTGGCGACGACATGGCTGTGAAACGAGAAGCACAGGAAAGCGGCGAGCCCGAGCGGCCCGGATATACGGGCCGCCCGGCGGAGACCGGCCGCCCGGTCGGTCCCGCCGCGGGACTTCGCGCGGTGAGCGGCGTCGCGCGGGTCGCGGCTTCGGCGGTGTCGGGCACGACCCGCTGGGGTGTGCACACCGCCCTCGATGTCACCGAAACGGTGGTTCGCGGCAGTATGGCCGGGCTTCCGCCGGCCGAGATCCGCACCGAGGCGGTGCAGCAGATGCAGGAGGCACTGCGCCGGGCGCTCGGTGTCGCGGCGGCGGAAGGGCCGGCCGAATCCCCGACCGAACGGTCGTTGCGCGAACAGGGCGCCGCGCTGCTGCGCTTGGCCGCCAGCCCCCGCGCCGCCGACGAAGGCCATCCGGCGTTCGCCCGGATCCTGGCCGAACTGACCTCCGACGAGGCCCGCATCCTGCGGCTGCTGCGGCTCGACGGCCCGCAGCCGGCGGTCACCGTACGCGGCGGCCGCCGCGTCGGGCGGAGCAGCCGCAGATCGGAGCAGGGGGCCGGTACCGCCGAGATCGGGGTGAGCATGATCGGCGAGCACGCCGGACTCCGGCATCCCGAGCGGGTACAGCGTTATCTGACCAATCTGCGCCGGATCGGCCTGATCGAACTGCTGCGCGAACCGGTGGGCACGCCCGAGCGCTATCAGCTCCTGGAGGCGCAGGCGCCGGCGATCGAACTGTTGAAACAGGCCGGTGGTCGCGGCAAATTCCAGCACCGCGGTATCGCGCTCACCACGTTCGGCGGGGAGTTCGTCCAGGCCAGTCTGCCGATCACCGGCGAAAACGGGTCGGCGGCCGAGAACCACTGACCACCCGCCGCGGCCTCACACCTCGTCGGCGAGTTCCATCCAGCGTTCCTCGGCCGTTTCCTTCTGCGCCTGTACGTCCTTGAGTTCGGCACCCAGGGTCATCAGTTTGTCCGGTTCGGTCGCGGCATCGGCGAGGGCGGCGTGCAACGCCGTCTCCCGCTCCGTCAGTTTGTCGATGGCGCGTTCCAGCCGGGTGAGTTCCTTGCGGGCGGCCCGGTAGGCCGCCGAATCCGTCTGCGGTGCGACTGTTTGCGGCCCGGACTGCGGTGCCGCCGGGGTGCCGGCGGACAGTTCGGCGCGGCGGCGCAGATACTGGGCGATTCCGCCGGGCAGATTGGTGAGCGCACCGTCGCCGAACAGCGCCCAGGTGGTGTCGCAGATCCGCTCGACGAGATAGCGGTCGTGACTGATCACCACCAGGGTCCCGGCCCAGTTGTCGAGCAGATCCTCGAGCTGCTGAAGGGTATCGATATCGAGGTCGTTGGTGGGCTCGTCCAGTAGCAGCACGTTGGGCTCGGCCATGAGAATGCGGGTCAGTTGCAGCCGGCGCCGCTCCCCACCCGACAGGTCACGGACCGGGGTGCGCTGGCGGGCCGGGGTGAACCCGAGCCGTTCGGCGAGCTGACCGGCCGACAATTCGAGCGCCTTGCTGCCTTCCCCGAGCGTGATCCGCATAGCGATCTGCTGGACGGCTTCGAGTACCCGCATATCGGTCGGGAGATCGTCGAGTTCCTGGCGCAACCAGCCGATCCGCACGGTCTGGCCCTGGATCCGCTTACCCGATACCGGGTCGATATCACCGGCCAGTGCGCGCAACAGCGTGGTCTTGCCCGACCCGTTCACCCCGACCAGACCGACCCGTTCCCCGGGGGCCAGCTGCCAGGTGAGATCGCGTACCAGTTCCCGCCCGTCCGGCGTGGCGAGGGTGACGTCCTCGAGTTCGATCACCACCCGGCCCAGCCGCTTCTTGGCGAACGCGGTCAACGAGACCGAATCGCGCGGTGGCGGCACGTCGGCGATCAATGCCTCGGCGGCCTCCACCCGGTAGCGCGGTTTGGAGGTCCGGGCCTGCGGACCGCGCCGCAGCCAGGCGAGCTCTTTACGCGCCAGATTGCGGCGCCTTGCCTCGGTGGCGTCGGCCTGGCGGGCGCGTTCGGCGCGCGCGAAGATCCAGTCGCCGTATCCGCCCTCATAGGTTTCCACCCGGCCGCCCACGACTTCCCAGGTCCGGGTCGCGACCGTATCGAGGAACCAGCGATCGTGGGTGACGACGACGAGCGCGCTGCGCCGGGCCAGCAGATGTTCGGCCAGCCACTCCACGCCTTCGACATCGAGGTGGTTGGTCGGTTCGTCGAGGACCAGCAGATCCAGTTCGCGCACCAGCGCGGCGGCCAGTGCGACCCGGCGACGCTCACCGCCGGACAGATTGGTGACCGAGGTGTCCAACCCCAGATCGGCGATTCCGATACCGTCGAGCACCGACCGGATCCGCGGGTCGGCGGCCCATTCGTGTTCGGCGATATCGCCGGTTGGCGCATCGTCGGCCAGCCCGGCCAATACCACTTCGCCGACGGTCGCGCCCTCCGGCAGCACCCCGCGCTGCGTGACCACGGCCATCCGCAACCCGCCGACCCGGCTCACCCGGCCGCTGTCGGGCTCCTCGATCCCGGTCAGCACCTCCAGCAGGGTCGTCTTCCCGCCTCCGTTGAGGCCCACGACCCCGATCCGGTCGCCGGAGTGCACGCCCAGCGATACCGCGTCGAGCAGCGGTGTGACCCCGAAACTCTTGCTGACCTGTTCGAGGTTGATCAGGTTGGACATGGATCCTTCCGCCTACGGCTGCCGGCCACGCCTGTACGGGGCCCCGGCCAGCCTAATGGGCGTGCTCGGACCGGGCCCATCCGCAGCCTGCGCACGGACGCCGCGGTCAGGCGCGGCGCGGGCCGGGGCCGGGATCGGGCACCGGCGGATGCGGCTCTTCGTGACTCGTCACCCGCGCGCCGGGAACCGGTCCGGTGGCCGTGCGCACGCTGCGGGCCACTCCGTCGCCGGACAGTTCCGCCGCTACCGCGACCGCCGATTCCGCCGATTCGCACAGGAACGCACACGTCGGACCGGAACCGGAGACCAGCCCGGCCAGCGCGCCGGCCTCCACGCCCGCGCGCAGGGTGCGGCGCAGATCGGGGCGCAGCGAAACCGCGGCCGCCTGTAGATCGTTGCCGAGCAGCGGCGCGAGCTGTCGCGCGTCGCCCGACGCCAGCGCCTGCATGAGCTCCTGGGGTTCCCCGAGCCGGGGCGGTTCGCCCTGGACCCGCAGGCGGTCGAGTTCGGTGAAGACCTCCGGGGTGGACAGGCCTCCCTTGGCGAGTGCGAGCACCCAGTGGAAGGCGTTGCGGGACAGTACCGGTAGCAGACGCTCGCCGCGCCCGGTCCCCAGTGCGGTTCCGCCGTGCAGCGCGAAGGGGACATCGCTACCGAGTTCGGCGCCGATGGCGGCGAGTTCGTCGCGGTTCATCCCGAGTTCCCACAGTTCGTTCAGCCCGACCAGGGCGGCGGCCGCGTCGGCGCTGCCGCCGGCCATACCCCCGGCCACCGGGATGCCCTTGTCGATCGCGATCTCCACCAGCGGCGCGCGCCCGGCCGATTGGGCCAGCCGGACCGCTGCCTTCCACACCAGGTTGGTCCGGTCGGTGGGTACTTCGGCGGCGCCTTCCCCGGTGACCCGCAGGGTCAGCGAGTTGGCGGGGATGATCTCCAGGTCGTCGGCGAGTGAGAGCGCCTGGAAAACGGTGGTGAGCTCGTGGTAGCCGTCGGCGCGCAGGTCACCTACTCCCAGATGGAGGTTCACCTTCGAAGGAGCCCGCACGGTGACGGGACTGGGCACAACGGACAGCACGATGAAACAGCCTAATAGGCGCAGCTGGGCGAAGCCCATCGTTCGACCGCGCACGGCCGGAGCGAATGCGGAGGTACGCCTAATAGGCGCAGCTGGGCGAAGCCCATCGTTCGACCGCGCACGGCCGGAGCGAATGCTCGCGCAGCCCGGCCGGACCCGACGTCACACTGGGCACCCATTGCCCAAACTACCCCCCGGGGGTATATTGGCGATACCTTCCCGAACGGGATCGAGCACGAAGGAGACGCCATGGCCACGACCAGCACCTACACCGTCACCGGCATGACCTGCGGACATTGCGTCCAGTCGGTGCGGACCGAAATCGGCAAGATCGACGGTGTCACCAGCGTCGATGTAGACCTCGCGTCCGGCCGGGTCGTCGTCGAGGGCAGCACCCCCATTGCCGATGCCGATATCGCGGCCGCGGTGGACGAAGCGGGCTACGCGATCGCCGGTTGAGCCGATTCAGGACTGCGCGGCGAGACGGACGAACGCCGCGGTGTCCAGAGTCTCCCCGCGGGCGGTCGGTGCGATACCGGCGGCGAGCAGCCGCCGCTCGGCCTCCGCGGGGCTTCCCGCCCAACCGGCCAGGGCGGCCCGCAGCGTTTTCCGACGCTGCGCGAATGCCAGGTCGACCACTTCGAAAACGCGTCGCCGATGCGCCGCGTCCACCGGCCACGGCGGTTCGGTGAACCGATCGATACGGACCAGCCCGGATTCCACCTGCGGTACCGGCCAGAACACCTGACGGCCCACCGCCCCCGCTTTGCGCACGGTTCCGTAGAAGCCCGCCTTCACACTCGGCACCCCGTACACCCGGCTGCCCGGATCGGCCGCGAGCCGGTCGGCCACCTCGGCCTGCACCATCACCAATGCGGTCGCGATACTCGGGAATTCGGCGAGCAGATGCAGCAGAACCGGTACGGCGACGTTGTACGGCAGATTCGCGACCAGCGCGGTGGGCGCCACCGAGACCGCGTCCGATCCGATCCGCAACGCATCACCCGGGATCACGGTCAGCCGTTCGGCCAGCTCTCCGGCCCGCTCCCGCACCGTTGCCGGCAACTGTCCGGCCAGCACCGGGTCGATCTCCACAGCGAGAACTGCGTCAACCACATCCAGCAGGGCCAATGTCAAAGAGCCGAGCCCCGGCCCCACCTCGAGCACGGTATCCGCCCGCCCGACACCGGCCGCGGTCACGATCCGCCGGACAGTGTTGGCGTCGTGCACGAAATTCTGCCCGAGCTGTTTGGTCGGGCGCACCCCCAATTGCTCGGCCAGCTCGCGCACCTGCGCAGGACCCAGCAGAGCGGCCTGGCCACGCACCATCATCTCGGCATCGGACACCGGGAGAACCTACCAACCCGGTGCGGACGCGAACTCAGGCCGCGTCGATATCCAGCGAATACGAGGCGTGGGCCGGCGCGGAGCGCGTGCGATCGCCCCCGGAGTCGTGCGTGGCGATCGCGGCGCCGGCACCAGCGATCAGGGTCAGCAGCACAGCGGCGATGACCAGGTACAGCAGCGGCGAACGTGAGGAGTTGATCCTCGCAAAGGGTGACACGGTCACAGGACGATAACGACGCCCGCGGCACCCCACAACCGCTACGAACAGACCCGCCGATTCTTCACATCGCGCCCCAGGGGCAGCACCCCAGGTAGACGAGATATCAGGTTGTCGATTTGTGATTCACATCACTCTGGATCAACCGGGCTCAGCCGCGACCGAACCGATACACGCGGCGCGCGTTCGCGGTACTGATCTCGGCCAGCTCGGCCGGATCCTGACCACGGATCCCGGCCACCGCGCGCACCGTATAGGGCAGGCAGTACGGCTCGTTGGGCGCGCCCCGATACGGGTGCGGCGTCAGATACGGCGCATCGGTCTCGAACAGCAGCTGCTCATCGGGCACCACCTTCACCGCCTCCCGCAACTCGTGCGCGTTCTTGAAGCTCGACGTCCCGGAAAAGCTCAGCACATACCCCTCGGCCACACACGAGAGCGCCATATTCGCGTCCGAGGAGAAACAGTGGAAGATCACCGTCTCCGGAGCTCCCTCGTCCAGCAGAACGGTCAGCAGATCGTGATCGGCCTCCCGGTTGTGGATCATCAGCGGTTTACCGATCCGCTTGGCCAGGTCGATATGCCAGCGGAAACCCTCGATCTGGGTTTCGATATCCGCGCAGCCGTCGAGCTTCCCCGGCCAGTAGTAGTCCAGCCCGGTCTCGCCGACCGCGACCACCCGCGGATCGGCCGCCAGCTGCTCCAGCTCGGTTCGTGCCGTGTCGTCGAGGGCGTTCGCCCGGGTCGGATGGAGCGCGACCGCCGCATACACCCGGTCGTCCCAGTTCGCCGCACGCACCGCCCAGCGCGCGGCATCCAGGTCGTCGGCGACGGTCACCACCCGGCCGACCCCGGCCGCGGCCGCCCGGTCCACCATCTCCGCCACCGACTGCGCGTCGGTGGCTCCGCAGGCGTCGAGATGGGTATGCGCGTCGACCAGCGGTGTCAACGGTTCGGGAAGCGGCGGCGCGGGACGTTTCGCGCTCATCGGCCGGTCACCCGGCGCCCGAGCGGACCGGCGAACCGGACGGGTTCCGCCGGGTGGGCGGAACGGAGCACACGCACGCGTTCGAGAAGAGCCACGCGCACCACAGTAGAGACCCGGCCGCGGCCCCGCGGCGCGGCGGTTCGGCTCACCGAGCAGCCGGGAGACCGGTGCCCGGGCGAATTCGAATTCCGGCTCGCGAAGCCCTGCCAGTAACCTCTGATGGCATGAACACGCAGTCGAGTCGGGTTCACTGCGGTCCTCATGATGGAATCGACACACCATGAGCGCAGTCGATCGCCCCGCCTTCTATCTCACCACGGCCATCGCGTACCCCAACGGTGCGCCGCATATCGGGCACGCCTACGAGTACATCTCCTCGGACGCGCTCGCCCGGTTCAAGCGGCTCGACGGGTATGACGTCTTCTTCATGACCGGAACCGACGAGCACGGTCAGAAGATGCAGCAGACCGCCGCCGCCGAGAACATCCCGGTGGAGGAGCTGGCCGCCCGCAACTCCGACGTGTTCGAGCAGATGGACAAAACCCTCGACGTCTCCTACGACCGTTTCATCCGCACCACCGACGCCGATCACCAGATCGCCAGTACCGCCATCTGGCAGCGGATGCTGGACAACGGCGATATCTACCTGGACAACTACTCCGGCTGGTACTCGGTGCGCGACGAGGCCTTCTACACCGAGGAGGAGACCACGCTGCTCGACGACGGCAGCCGCGTCTCCACCGATACGAAAACGCCGGTCACCTGGACCGAGGAATCCAACTTCTTCTTCCGGCTCTCCGCCTACCAGGACAAACTGCTCGCGCTCTACGACGAGCACCCCGAGTTCATCGCTCCGGCCACCCGGCGCAACGAGATCGTGAGCTACGTGAAGGCCGGTCTCAAGGACCTGTCGATCTCCCGGACCACCTTCGACTGGGGTGTTCCCGTCCCCGGCCATCCCGACCACGTGATGTACGTCTGGGTGGACGCGCTGACCAACTACCTCACCGGAGTCGGTTTCCCGGACACCGATTCGGCGACGTTCCAGAAATTCTGGCCCGCCGACGTACACATCATCGGTAAAGACATCACCCGCTTCCACACGGTGTACTGGCCGGCCTTCCTGATGTCGGCCGGGATCGAGCTGCCGCGCCGGGTCTTCGTGCACGGGTTCCTGTACAACAAGGGCGAGAAGATGTCGAAATCGGTCGGCAATGTCGTCGACCCGATCGACCTCGTCGACGCCTACGGGCTCGACGCGGTGCGCTTCTTCCTGCTGCGCGAGATCTCCTACGGACAGGACGGCAGCTACAGCCACGAGGCGATCGTCTCCCGGATCAACGCCGACCTCGCCAACGAATTCGGCAACCTCGTGCAGCGCAGTCTGACCATGGTCGCCAAGAACTGTGGTGCGGCCGTCCCCACCCCGGGCGAATTCACCGATGAGGACCGGGCGCTGCTCGACCGCGCCGGCGCGCTGCTGGAACGCTGCCGGGCCGAATTCGACGTCCAGCAGATGCATCTGGCGCTCGAACAGATCTGGCTGACCCTCGGCGAGACCAACCGCTACTTCAGCGCCCAGGCGCCGTGGGCACTGCGCAAATCGGGTACCGACGAGGATCTGGCCCGGATGGCGACGGTCCTCTACGTCACCCTCGAGGTGGTCCGGATCGTGGCGATCCTGGTGCAGCCGGTACTGCCCGGATCGGCGGCACGGATCCTGGACCTGCTCGCCCAGCAGGACCGCGAATTCGCCGCGATCGCCACCCCGCTGGTACCCGGCGTCGCGCTCCCGGCCCCCGAACCGGTCTTCCCGCGCTACGTGGAGCCGAAAACCGACGACTGAATCCGGCCGGATTCAGTCCACCGCGGCGCGGCGGGCGGCCAGCACGGCATCGTAGAGCTCCCGGCGGGAAACCCCGGCGACCTCCGCGATCTCCGCGCTCGCGTCCTTGAGACGCAGACCCGCCGCGGCGCGCTCCTCCACCTGGGCCACCAGATCCTCCGGATCGACCACAGTGGCGGAAGCGCCCGCGAGCACCACGGTGATCTCGCCGCGCGCCCCGTCCACCGCCCAAGCGGCGAGCTCGGCGAGCGTGCCGCGGACGACCTCCTCGTAGGTCTTGGTGAGCTCCCGGCACACCGCCGCCCGGCGATCGCCGCCCAGCACTTCCACGGCATCGGCCAGACAGTCCGCCAGCCGGTGCGGCGCCTCGAAGAAGACAACCGCCCGCTTCTCCCCCACCAGAGTCCCGAGCCACTCCTTGCGGCGACCCGACTTCCGGGGCGCGAAACCGTCGAAGCAGAACCGGTCCACCGGCAGCGCCGACAGCGCCAGCGCGGTGGTCACCGCCGACGGCCCGGGCAGGCAGGTCACCGGCAACCCCCGCTCGGCACACGCCGCCACCAGCCGATACCCGGGATCGCTCACCGACGGCATACCGGCATCGGTGACGAGCAGGACAGTGCGGCCGTCGCTGATATCGGTCAGCAGAGCCGGAATCCGCGCCTCCTCGACATGGTCGTAGAAGCTGACCACCCGCCCCCGGATCTCCACACCGAGCGCATCCGCCAGCGACCGGGTACGCCGAGTGTCCTCCGCCGCGACGATATCGGCGCTGCCGAGCGCGTCCCGCAGCCGCAGCGATGCATCCCCGATCGCCCCGAGCGGAGTCGCCGCCAAAATCAGCCCACCGACGCCCACCACACTCCTTGTTTTCGGCGCCGCCTGCGGCGGCGCGGGGTTGAGGCCCCCTTGGTCTCGCCGTTCAGGCCTCGAGACTCGAGCCTTCGGCTCATGCGCTTTCGAGGCCTG
>NZ_JBSFDZ010000021.1:0-105964 GCF_053594175.1 Nocardia sp. NPDC001965 | reverse complement strand
GGTCCTCGGTCAATTCATGCCTACGTGCCACCACGACCACACATCAAATCAAACCGGCACCTCAACCGCCCAGACTTTGAGGACACTCTCTAGCGACGCGAGCGGTGGTGCGGTCGGCATCCGCCGCTTCGATCCGCCGCTCCCGCAGGTGTCGAGGCATCACCACGGGAACAGTGCCGTCGACAGAACGGTGTTCGGTCCGGAGTCGGCGGTGGGAAGGCCCGGGCTTTATCGAGCATAGTTCCTTCAATGGGATGGAGTCCTGCCGAGTACGAGTCCGGAGGATCGGACGCAGCGAAGCGAGGCGCGCGTCGTGGTTAGCGGTCGCGGTGATCCGTTGCCCGAGTGCGTCGAACTGCTCGACCGCGCGCCCAGTATCAGGGGAGTCGCCCTCCGATGCTGCGAGATAGTCGGTAGGAGCGAGCGAGTAGCCGAGCCTGCGGACGGTGACGATGTCGGTCAGGATCGCGCGTCCGCCGGCTTCCATCGAAACCACGTGGCCTTTTGTCATGGTGTGGCGCTGATGGAAGATGTCGGGAATGAGCGAGGCAGCTGTCGGGTTCAGATTCCGCCGGGGGCGTCCGCGACCGCCTCCCTGAGGCTCGGCCATCGAGCTGGCGTCGACGAAGAGGATGTCTTGCGGGATTCCTGCCGGCACCTTTAGCGCCCAGATCGAGACGCTGATATCGGTGTTCGGAAACAACTGACCCGGCAACAGGATGACGGCCTCGACCGATCCTCGTTCGATCATCTGTTGGCGAATATCGAGTTCTTGCCGGTCTTGTGAGGCGCTGGCGGTGGTGGGCATCACGATCACGGCGCGACCGTCCGGTCCGAGGCTCGACATCGTGTGCTGAACCCAGGCGTAGTTGTCGTTCTTCCGCGGTGGCTCGCCAAAGATCCAATCGTGCCTGCCCGACCGCCTACCCGGCTCGGTTCGTGCGTTAAAGGGTGGGTTCGTGAGAACATACCGCGCCTTCGGTGCATGTTCGTCCTGGTAGTCCCAGATGGTGCCCGAACTCTTGCGAGCATCGACGGTCATGCCACGCATGTTCAGGTGGAAGGCGGCGATCCCGATGTCGGTCACGCTCGGCCCTTCGCCGATCGCCATCGGGATGGCTTCGCGGACGAACCTAGAGGCGGCCGCTGCGAGTAGCTCGCCTCCCCGGACGTAGGGGTCATAGACATTGCCCGGCTCGGCCCCTGGCCCGACAAGCAACGCTCCGGCCAGGGCGGCGATCCGTGGCGGAGTGAAGAACTCGCTGCCAGATGCGCTTCTCTCCTGCGATAGCAGGTCGAGCAGATAGCGGAGCGAGTTGCTTCCCAGGGTCGAGCAGATCTCGACTATCCGTTCAAGTTCACTGCTGTTGGCGGGCTGGACGCGCCGGAACGCTGTTTCCAGCCCAGCGGGAATCGCGCGCTGGAGCATCAGCTCGTGGGTAAGCCGTTCGAGAATCTCCAGGAATTCGCCCGTGCTAGCAGGGCGGTAGAACATCTTGTCACGAATGCTGTCCGGGGTCTCGAACCGCAGCAGAAAGATCAAGCACGCCAAGAACTCCAGATAATTCGCGTGTGATCCATTGCCCCGGATCCTGGCGGCGTCGGGGCCGACGAGCTCATCGACGACCTCGCGTCCATCCTTTCTCTCGGTTGGTATGGCCTGCTTCTGGTCTGTCTCCTTCGTCTTCGGCGTCGAGACCCGGGCGAGGACGCGGGCGCCGTAGGTGAACCCGGCGGGTTCGCCATCCTTAAGTTCCTTGGGCGGGATCGGACGCCGGTCGAGCCATTTGATCGCTGCCGAGAGTCGTACATGGCGAGAGCCGGGCTCCGGTCGGGGGAAGTCGTGGTGTCGGGTCGACCACGTGGTAATGGTCGGCCGCCTGACGCCGGCCATGTCGGCGAGTCGTGCCCGTGAGACAAACTCGTCAACGAACATGGTGTCTTGCCCCTCCGTCCTGGGGTCCGTGTCTCGGACCCCTGCGACCGTAGGCCGCCAACACCAGAGAAACAACAGAGGGGTTATCAGTCTGCGGCAGACAAAAGGCAGTGCTGCGGGGGTGGAACAGCCGCCCTGAAGGTTATGAAATCAATGTTTTTGCAGCTAGGTGTCATATTTTGATCTACCTCGCCAGCATCTTCGGAATAAGCGAGCGGGAAGGTCATCAGGGAGTACTGGGAGTACTTCACGGAGACGGTCAGCCGGGGTGCTTGGTGTGCTGTGGCAGCGGTGTGCCCCTGAGTTCTCAATCCAGTCGGAGGACTCGGTCGGCGTATCCGCAGGCGTGAGACATCTGTGCCGGATGCGCCCGACCGATAGGTCCTTGGTGCCGGATGCAATACCCATCAGTAAGCGCATCAAGTACCGCCAGGAGCCTTATCGACCTGTGTCGTCAGGGCTCCGCATGACCAACTCGACGACCTCGCCAATACCTGGAGGGACGGCAGATGATCATCTCATCGACTGATCGTGTGACTGGCATGACGATGCGATGGCGAACTCGGACAACCCGGACCGGTCTGCGCAGTTCGTAATGGTCCGTGCCGATATCGCGGAGGGTGTTCTCGATCCGTTGGTCTGCGGTGCTGACCACAGTCCTCTCTCGCGGTGGTACCCGGCGTCCGGGATTTGGATCCTTGCCAGACTGATGAGCTCATGACGATCGCAATCGAGTTAACGCCGCGAGTGTCCAGGTGTCTATCTGGACACCCAGCAGTGGCCCGCTCTCCTTCACGGGACCGCCAGGGTCAGTTCCAGGTCGGGCCATGCCCGCTCGGCTATTTGCAGGCGAAAACTGTCGCAAGGGGACGGGCATCACCAGCCCCGAGGGAATCCGACGCGCGGAAACTCGGGGTGGTGTGGCCAACTGACCATTCAGTCAGGCCGGTGGGCGTTTCGGCTCGATGGCGGTACCGATGTACCTATGTTCCGCTGTGCCCGTCCGTCCCCTGCGAACAAGATGCCTGCGCCGACGATGGTCGTCAGGCGGATTCGAAAGCTCGTGGGACTGCGGTCACCAGCAGGACCTCCTGGGTTTGAGTGACCGAGGAAAGGGACAGGGTCAACGAGTAGCGTTCCCCGCTATCAGGGTGATGGCATTGCAGGGGACTGCTGGTATCTCGGCCGTAGATGACATCGATGCTGGCGTACCAGATCTCATTGAAGGCAGGGTGGTTTGCCAGCGTGGCCAAGACGGTGTGTGCTTGCTCGGTGTCGCGGTAACGGGCGAGTCCGGGCCGGATGCTCGCCACGCTGTATTGGGCTTCGTTGTGCCAGTCGAGGACGGTGGCGTGGCCCGCGGGACTGAACATCCAGGCGGGAATGCAGCCGATCTCGTACATGCCGGGCAGGGTGCGGCGCCAGGTGTGGTTGGTGGCGAGAATCTGCTTGAGCGGATCGAGGTAGGCGGCGGGAACGCTGCGCTGGTCGAGGTCGTCGAGATGCCGAACGAGCTGCGGGCTCCGGGCGATGAATTCACGCAGGTCTGGGGTGGGGGAGAGGTGGCGGGAGGGCGCGCGGAGGTCGTGTAGGTACTGCGATTGTGCGCAGTTCAGGTTGTAGCCGGTGATCATTTGTTGCAGCAGGTCGAGGCTGGGAGTGCGAGTCCCGTCTTCGATCTGGCTCAGGTAGGAGCCACTGACACCGTGACTCGAGTAGGCCCTGGCGCGGCTCCACCCGAGGTGTTCGCGGATGGCGAGCAGCGTGCTGGGTAGGTCGGGGATCCGCGCCTTGGGCGTGGGTCCAGAGTTCGGCTTGGGTCGGTGTGTGGTCGTGGCCATGCGGTTCCCCCCGAATGGTTGTGGATCGACGAGGACGGCACAGTGCTGCCGTGAATTCCGCCCCCGAGTGGACACTCACAACTATCACAATCGAAAGGTCGCGGCAACACTAAAAGTCAGTTTCTCCGACGCCGATGAGTCGGCGGTTGACTGTCGCGCAGATCGCCATGCCGCGCGCCTCAGACTCTTCTCGTGGACGCAAAATTTGTCTTGGTGCGTGTTCGTGCAGCGCAGCGCTGGTGTCCGAGTGTGAAAATCTTGCATTAACGCAATTTAGGTGTGTTGGAGCCCTTTCGTGGGCTGTTGTTTCCGGGTTTGGATAGGGGCGTCAATTCAAACACCGGAAGGAATTCGATGGATCCTTACATTGTCCTGAGCTGGGTGGATACCGGGCTTTCTGTGCTGTCGCACGGTCTGTCGGTGGCCTCGCAGCTGGCCGGCATCGTGCTGGCGTTCATCTGACCCATTCGCCAGCGCGCCCGCTCTATCGGCGCTGCTGCGGCGCCGGTAGAGCGGTTCGAGGGGAATTACTCATTTTCTTCTGATCTCTCGTTCAATCTCTTGATGAAGGGCTATCCACGCATGCCTTTTTCCAGACGTTCGATCCTTATATCCGGATTTCACCCCGACTTTTCCGCCAGGAAGTTCCTGCCCGGCGAACGCCATAGTGAATGGTATGGACCGATAGCTTCCAGCAGCCGAATGATATTAGCCGCGGCGTTGCCGTTGGCGGTGATAGTGGCGGCGACCGGGACGGCGTCTGCGGCCGATCCGTTGCTGCCCGTCGCCGACCAACCCGGCGTGACAAGCCCGGTCCAGCCGGGGACGACCGCGCCCTCGCCTCCGCCGGCTCCCGTCCCTGCTCCGGCGCCGCCGGTGTACTACGCGCAACCTCCGGAGGTTCGCACCGAGTCGGCGACGCGGCCGGCGCCCTCGGTCGAGGAACGGGTGGAGCCGGTGCGGATCGAGCAACTGCATCTACCGGCCCCGGTGCCGCCGGTCGCGCCCGTGGCTCCGCCGCCGGACACGATCCGGGTCGGACAGTGGCAGACCCCCACCCCGCCGTGGGTGCCGCCGGAGGTCCGCGACACGATCAACGGCGCTGCGGCCACGGCCGAAGCCCACATGGCGACGGCCTTGGATTCGATCGGCATCCCGGCAGGACGCTCCGACAGAGTCAGCGGGGCCACGTTGGCCGGCGTCGGTATCGGCGGCGCGATTGGCGCCAAAGCGACGGGTGCTCCTGCCGCCGCGGTCGGCGCGGTAGCCGGTGGATTGATCGGAGGCACGATCGGGGGAATCGCCGGGGCCGCCGTGGGAGCGGTGGTCGCGGTGCCGGTGATCGGCACAGTGACCTCCGGTGTCGCGGGTACGGCGATCGGTGCCGCCGCCGGTGCCGCCGCCGGCGCGGCGATCGCCGGAATACCGGCCGCCGTCGCGGGTGCAGTGGCAGGCGCAACGATCGGTGCCGGATTCGGTGCGGGTGTCGGAGTCGGACAGTGAACGGCATCGACTCGACGCTCTACCGGTCTCTCAGCGCTGTCACTGCGGTAGGGGTGTCCCTGACCGCTTCGCTCACCCTGGCCGCGACACCTGCTGTCGCCACACCTGCGCCCGTAGCGTGCCCCGGGTTACATGTCTTCGGCGTGCAGGGCACCGGCCAATCCTCACCCACTGCGGACCCCACCTCGGACGCCGGTGTGCTCGGCGCACTTCTGGCCCCGGTCATGGCAGCCGCGCCCGACCTGGTGACCCGCAGCTACATCCCCTACAGTGCAGGGTTCGGCGGCGCCGTTCCCGGCGGCGGAGCAGCCCCCTACACCGTGTCGGTGTCCGAAGCGCGCCACACCCTCGACACCGCCGTCGCGCAGCTGCACCGCGACTGCCCGGACACCTTGATCGCAGGTGTCGGGTACTCCCAAGGCGCTCAGACGATGTCCTGGTTCGCCCGCGACATCGGCGTCGGCACCGGGCCCGTCCCGGCCGACCACATTGCTGGCATCGCCCTGTACGCCAACCCCGATCGCGGCCCCGCCGCCCCCGTATTCCCCGGACGTCCCGGCCAAACGGCCCCGGACCCCGCGCCCGGTACGGCAGGCGCGGCCGTCGCCGGGGTCCGTTTCGACGCGAGGCTGGTGTCTGGTTCCGGTATCGCCGAACGGGACACCGGCTACGGCGCATTGGAAGGACGGGTCGCCGATATCTGCGTCGAGGGCGACCTCGCGTGCTCGGCACCGGATCGGGCCGCAGTACTGCGTGTAGGAGCCGAGATCGCCGCCCAAGCCGCCCTGCACGACCCACTCGCTGCAGTGAACTCACTCGGCGCGCTGCTGTCGGCAGCCCTCGGTGACACGTGGACCACCGTGCTGCTGCACGACTTCCAGCTCGCACCAGGCCGGGCCGACTATGTCCCCGAACTGCCGCTGACACAGCGCTTGATCGATGCCGCCGATCCTCGGTTGCCGGATCCGACTCCTGACGAGCACACCGCGGCCGGGATGCGCTGGAACGAGATCACGGCCGCGGTGGTCGCGAACCCGGTTGCTGTGCTGCCTGCGCTGGCGGGTCAGCTGAGCGCGGCGTGGGGGCAGTTGGTGGCCGAGAACGCGGACCTGCTGAATCCGGCGGTCTGGGCCCAGTTCGTGGGCACAGTCGCCGCGCACACCGACTACGCGGTCACCGGCCGGCTCGCCTCGGGCACGGCGTGGCTGACCGCATTGGCCCACGACATCGCGGGAGCACCCTCATGACCGAGAACCCGAGCCACGATGACTTCTTCGACGCCCCACCGCTGGGCTTCGACCCCCGGCCCGGCGGGATCCTGCGCCGCCGCCCGGTCCTCCTGCCCGACATACCCAGGGTGAGCACCGCCTGGCAGATCGTGTATGCCAGCCGCACCGGATTCGGCGCACCGATCCCCGCCTCGGCCACCGTGCTGGTGCCCGACCCCGCCGCCGCAACCGACTGCGAGCGGTTCCTGCTGTACTGCCCGATCTTTCATGGCCTCGGTGGCGGCTGCGCGCCCTCGCTCCAGCTGGCCTTCGGCACCGATCCCGAAACATCGCGGATCGCCGCAGCAGTGGCCCGCGGCTGGACCGTCGTCATTCCCGACGGTCTTGGCCTGGGAATGAACGGAATCGGCCCGCACCTGTGGCCGGCCGGCGCTGCGGCCGCGCATGCCGGGCTCGACGCAGTCCGCGCGGCAACGCAACTTCTCGACCACCAGGCAGGCGCCGCGACCGTGGCGTGGGGGTACGCCGATGGCGGCCGTGCCGCCTTGTGGACGGCAGAACTACAACCCCGGTACGCCCCGGACATCGATCTGCGGGGCGTGGTCGCGGGGGCGGTGTTCAGCGACCTGCGCCAACTCGCCCAGGACTTGGACGGGACGGCGTGCGCGGGTGTGGTGCTGGCGGCCATGGTCGGGTTGGGACGCGCGTACTCGCACCTGCCGGTCGATCACATCCTCACCCCGGAAGGCCGACTCACCTCGGGCCTGGCAGGGGAACTCGATCTGGTCAGTTTGCTGCAGCGGTTCCGCTCGCCGTTAGGGGAGTGGTGCGAGCGTCCGGACCCCTGGGCCGACCCGATGTGGCGCTACATCCTGACCAATGAACTCAGCAGCGGCGAAACCCCGCAGGTGCCGGTGCACCTCTATCACGGCACCGACGACGCCGTCATCCCCGCCGCCATGGGACGAGCCGTCGCCCAGCACTACCGCGACCTCGGTGTCGAGACCAGTTGGCAGGACTACGCGAGCGACCACACCACCACCGCCGACGCCGCGGCCGAGGATGCGCTTGACCGCGCGACCGCATTTCTCTCCCGCAGCCCTGCCGGCCCGACATCGCCCGACCACCCGGATCCCGGAACTGCTGCCTGAACCCCCTCAGCCGCCCCACACCATAGAAAGGGCAGGGCCATCTCATGCATCGCACCCTCACGAACCGCACACGCCAGCGAATGTGGCGTCCCCCGGTGCGTGCTGGCGCCACCGCGCTTACAGCGATGCTCGCGGCCGCGGGGGTGGCGGTCGCAGTCCCAGGCACCGCCGTGGAGGCACCCGAGGGCTCGTGCCCGCGCCTGCAGGTGTTCGGAGTGCAGGGTTCAGAGGAATCCAGCCCCGGGGCGGTATCGACCAGCGATACCGGTGCGCTCGGCCAATTGTTCGGGCCCCTGCAAGCTGCCGCAGGAGAACTGGTGGGGCGCACTTACATACCATTCGCCGACACCAGCCCTGCTGGGACGACCTACCGCACGGCGATCATAGACGCGGCACAAGAACTGGAGACGCAGGCAACAGGCCTCGTCCAGCGCTGCCCGGCCACCCAGATCGCCGTGGCCGGATACGCCCACGGCGCCCCCGCCGTCGCCGACTTCGCCCACAAGATCGGCGCGGGCCACAGCGCGGTGCCCGCCGACCGGGTCGCCGGGATCGCTCTGCTCGCCAACCCCACCCGGGCCATGGGAACACCGGCAATACCCGGCCGCCCCACCCTCACCACGCCGGCATCGGCACCGGGAACTCACGGGCAACACCTCGCCGCCGTCACGGTGAACAACAGCGGCGTGTCCGGTGCCGGGATCGACGCCGCGGCACACACACCGGATTTCGGGTCCTTGACCGGCCGCGTCGCTGACCTGTGTGTCGCAGGGGACGCTACCTGCGACACCACCCCCGGTTCGCCGCTGGCCAGAACCGTCGCCCACGTGATCGCACGCACCGACCACCGCGATCCCGTCACCGCGATCTCCACCCTCGCGGCCGCCCTCGCCGGCACCGTGTTCACCACCGGCGTCGAGGTGATCACTCACGATCTCACCGGGACCAGCCTCGACCAACTCGCCTACAACCCGACAAAAACCCTGGGTGAGCGTCTCGCAGACGCCTCCGCCCCGACCGCGGTGCCACCAGGACCGGACCAGGCGCTGGCCGCACTGTTCAAACTCGGCACCCTCGGCCTCGGCGCGGTCGTGACCGTCGCACGCACGGTCTTCACCCCTGCCACGGTCGCCGAACTCGCCACCGTCGGCCTCGCCAACCCGGCCGCCGCCGTCGCAGTCTTGGGCGCCAAAGTCGCGGCCGCCGTAGTCGAGCTCGTCCCGCCGCAGACTGCTCTCGGCTGGGTCAATGACGCGTTCGATGCGGCCACCAGCTTGATCACCGACCCCAGCGACCTCTACACCGTTGCCGGCACCGCCACCTACAGCTCCACCAGCGGACGCCGCGGCTCCTACCGCACCGACACCGCCACACCAGGGCAGTCTTCGGTGTTCTCCGCGGTGTCGCACTGGTTCACCGCCTTGGCGCGAGACCTCGCCGCCACCGGCACCACCTCACCGACCGAAACCACCCCGCCGCGCTCGGCCACGCCGCCGGCCGCCCGACCGCGCGCTGGTGAGAACAGCTCCACCCCACCGACCAGTGGAGCTCCCTGAACCCCTTCGAGCGGTCGCCTGATCAGCCGACGTACCCAACCAGCCTGTCCGCTGATCTTCCCCTGGCGGCGCCCGCTCGGAGGGCCCAACCCCACCACCCGCCCCCATGACCCGACCGAGGAGGTGACACCCAATGTCCCCCACCACCAGCACCGACCACGACCTCGGCTGGCAATGGCTCGACACCGCCGGCCGGCCCACCCTGCACCCCCTCGCCGGGGACCACAACGACAACGGCTCCAGAGAATGGGCCTGGCTCGACGACACACCACCCGCCGAACCCGAACCGCTGCCCAGTGGTCGCCGACGCGTCTTGGCTGCGCTCGGTGTGGTGTTGGCGACCGCCGCGATCATCACCGGCGCAGGCATCGTTCATGTCACCGGACACCACGACACCCGGGTCGCCGCACCGGCCCCGACACCCGCTGGCACACCTTCCACAACGACCGCGGCCGTGGGGGCGGCGGCGTGCGAAGGGCTGACCGGCGAAACGGTCACCGACAGCAACAGCTGGCCCGACAGCGTTGCCGGAGTGATCGCAGCATTCGAATACGCCTACTACCGCCACCGCGACGCCAGCGCAGCACTACGCCTGGTCGCGCCGGAAGCAGGAATCCGCCCGGACGCACTGGCCGCGGGAATCGCCTCCATCCCCGCCGGAACCCGACACTGCGTGGCCATCACCCCCCTGGCCACGGGTGTGGCCGAGGTCCACCTGGCCGAAACACGTCCGGGCGGTCACCGCATCGACTACCTGCAACTGATCAACCTCCGCGACACCACCGACGGCCCGGTCATCACCAACATCCAGAACAGAAGCCACCCATGACCGCCGCACCCATCTCCCTGCAGCACCGGTCCGGCCACGACCACCGCCGGCTGGACCCGTCCACCATCATCGCACCACCACCGGAACACCGGGCCACCGTGCGGACGACACCTCTGCCCACCACCGGACGGTTCCCTCCCTTGTTCGCGGTGATGGGGGCCCACGGCGGCGCCGGGACCTCGACACTGGCCCGCTGGTGGGCCCCGGCCGCCGACATCGGCACCCAGTGGCCGGGATCCGAGCACACCACCCAACGAGTACTTCTCGCCGCGCGCCTGTGCCTACCCGGGTTGATCGCCGCCGCAGACCGGCTCCGCGAATGGCATGCCGGCCTCACCCCGCCCGAGGTGACCGTCATCGGACTGGCCCTCACACCCGTGCGCACTGGACGCATGCCCGCCACGGTCCGCCGCTACCGCGCCACCGTCGCCGCCCTCATCACCCCGATCTACGACATCGGCTGGCACGACGACCTCGCCTGCCTCGAACTCGGCGAACTCGCCCAAACCTTCCCCGGCGACGAAGAACCGACGCACCGGGGCCGGACAGCCCTCACACGGACAGTCCCCCATGAGGTCCACCGCATCGCCGCCGACCTGCTGGCCCGGCTCGCCGCCGAACGCACCCCCGACTCCCAGGACTCGCCATGAGCACGATGCAGATAACGGCCGAGGCCGCCGCGGTTGTGGCGCAACAGATCACGATCACCCCACATAGTCCACCCGGCGCCGACCGGCTGGTGAACCTCGTCAACTACCTGTCCTGGATCGTGATGCTGGCCGGCATCGCCTCCCTCATCTACGCCGGCGGCAAATTCGGGTGGGAACGCTTCCACGGCGGAGCCATCGAGTCGCCCAAGATCATCCTCGGCGCCCTCGTCGGCGGCATCATCGCCACCAGCGCCGGATCGATCATGAACGCCGTCGTCACCGGCGGAGGCGGATAACCCATGCACCGCCACCAGCCATCAGCCACCCACCATCGCGCGAGCGCCCGCACCGGCGCCGCCGACGCACCCGCCACGGTGATCTACCTCGACACCGTTCCCTCACCAGGACACTGGACTGCGGTCATCACCCACCTGCACCAACACCTCGGCGGACGCATCGCCCAGCTCACCTACACGCCCCCCGACATGGTCGACCGTGCTTCTCGTAGGGGAGCGCTCGCCACGGACCTGGATGCTCGGCTGGCCGAAACCGCGGGCGCGCGTGTGCTTGTCACCCGCGGCCAGGCAGTCTTCCCCGCTCTGTGCTGGGCCGCCAGCGCGCCGCAGCGAGCAGCAGCGATCACTGGACTCGTCCTGTTCGACCCTCCCGCCAGCGGGCACCAGATCCTCGACGGTCTCGACCTCGACAGGCTTCGCGCGACCCCGACATGGGTGATCAGCACCCACACCGCCGATCCCAACGACACCGACGTGGCCCGCATGCTCGGGGAGCTGCTGTGGGCCGAACACGACGTGATCACCCAGCCGACGAACCACCTCCAGTGCGGTCTCCCGGTCGCCGCCAGCGACCCGATCCTGGCCGCGCTGCAGGTCGCCCACGACACCCAGCTGCGGGAGGGCGCGTGATTATGCTCGCCGAACCACTACCACCGCAAGTGCTGTCGCCACTGACGCTGTTACTCGGCTACCTGGCCTGGCTGGTGCTGCTGTTGTGCATCGCCCGCCTGCTCTGGGTCGCCGGACTCCTGGCGATCCGCATGTACCGCGACGAAAGCCTCGAAGGACTCATCGGCGCCTTCACCGCCGCTGCCCTCGTCGGCTCCGCCAGCTCCATCGCCCTCGCAGTCCTGCCCACCTGAGTCCAGGAGAACCACCCGTGCCCACCACGCTCAACACACGGCACCGCGCATCCAAACGCCGACGCCCACCAATGACACTCGCGGTGCTCGGGTGCCTCGCCGCAGCCCTCGTCGCCGGCTGCGAAACCACCCCCCACCACACCCAGACCACAGTGACGCCGTCGGCGCCGGCGACGAAGCCGAGCGAGCTGCGCTGGGAGGCATTCCAAGGGGTCCGGTTGCCCAGAGCCCAGCAGGGGCCGACCCATATCGACGGCGCGGTCGCCGCCGGGTTCGACCGCTCCCCGGCCGGCGCCGCACTCGCCGCGATCCACGCCACCGTCCGCATGTCGGTGGCCACCGACTCCCAGTGGAGCGCAGTCGTGCAGCACATGCTCGCCCCCGGGCCTGGACGTGACACCTGGGCCACCGCCCGCGCCCAGATCTCGATCACCACCCCGATCACCGTCGATCCCCCCGCGATCCTCGGCTACCGCATCACCGGCTACACCCCGGACATAGCCGACCTCGACATCTACACCCTGCACCCGGACAACTCCCTGACCGACAACACCAGCCACGTCCGCTGGCACGCAGAGGACTGGCGGCTCGAGCTGCCCCACAACCCGGCGACCAGCCCGGTCCGCGTCCTGACCTTGCCCCCGCACGACATGGTTGCGCTCACTCCGCGATAGGAGCTTCCCCGATGAGATCTCAGCAGCTGCTGACCCTCCTGCTCGTTATCTTGGCCGCAGTCGCCATCACGGTCTTCGTCCTCACCGTCGCCCACGATGATGGCGACCAGGATCCCCCCACAGACCACAGCACCGTCTCGGCCACCGAAACGCATTACCCAGCGGCCTCTTCCACTACTTCCGCGGAACCGCCCACGACCGACCTGTTCGGCAACCGACTCGAAGTCCCCGCCTCACCCTCCGGTGCCGTGCTGCCCCAACGACCCGGCCCGACGTTCGACCCGGGCCACCCCGACTACCTCACCGCGGCACCTGAGGGGCTGCAATGGCAGCGGGGATGGGGCGGGGCTGCCCTACCGGTATCGGCCAGCGACGGCCCCACGCGCATCCACGACGGCATCGCCTCAGGGTTCGCCCGTACGCCCCGCGGCGCCGCGCTGGCAGCCTTGGACGCGTTGGGACGCGCCCTCGCTGCTCCCGACGGGACCTGGCAACACGTCGTACGTGCCCGCTACTACGGCGACACCGATCGCCTCATCGACCGATTCGCCCGCTCCCGCGCCGGCATCGCCGACCCCGGCCGCTATGTCACTGTCCCCGACGGCGTCCGGATCCAACCCGGCTACCGCGACGACTTCGCCGTCGTTCAAGTCGCTGCTCGAACCGATGACGGGTACGGCATCGCCACCTGGCCCATGGCGTGGGTCGAGGGTGACTGGCTTGTGCGAACACCAGCAGACCTCAACAGTCTCTGGGGGCCAGGAGAACGAGTTTTGTCCCTAGCTGGATTCGGGCAATGGAGGCGGCAGGGATGACCATGACGGCGCTGGCCCGCGTGAGTGAAGCTCAGCACGCTCAGCTCCCGATACCGAACCCGTGCGATCTTCCTGTTCCGCCGGCTTTGGCCTGTCGAGCGATCCAAGAGGGAGCATCCCGCCTCGGCGAATCAGCCCTGGACAGCATGGCGGAACAGTTCATCACCGGATTTGGCGACAGCCTGCGCTTAGCTCTGGGGTGGTGGGTCGAGTTTCCTTCGCCAGAGTTGTCTTCCAACGGTATGAACGCGGTTCTGTCGCAGATCAGAGGTTACACGAGCGGGCTTCAAGTGCTGTTTTTGACGGCCGGGGTCCTTTTCGCTGGCGCTCGGCTGGCCCTTGCGAAGCGTGGAGGTGTTGCTGGGGAGGCACAAGAAGCACTTTTGATGCTCGGGCGTGCAGTATTCGGGGCGATGGCGTTTGCGGCGGTGATTACAGCAGGTACGCGCGCCGGAGATGAATTCGCTACTTGGGTCCTTTTCGATGCCGCCCGCGGTGACGTGTATTCGCTGATTGTCGAGATCACCGCCCTCGACGCCTATGGGCTGGTGGATCTGGGCCCGGGGCTGCTCGTTGTTATCGGACTTTTGGGCGTTATCAGCATGCTGATCCAGTTGGTAATGCTGGTTGTTCGGCAGGCGCTGCTGCTCGTAGTGGTAGCAGTGATACCTATCGCGGCGGCAGCCTCCGGCACTGGCCCAGGCTCACAAGCCTACAAGCGCCTTGTGGCGTGGTCGCTCGCTTTCACATTGTGGAAGCCCGTTGGTGCGCTGATCTATGCGGTCGCATTTACCATCGCCGGCCATGATCACGACGACCCACAGTTGGTCTTGCTGGGGCTAATTCTGCTGGTCTTGTCGGTGGTGGCATTGCCAGCGTTAATCCGGCTGATAGCACCTGCTGTGGCAGCGCTGGGTAGTGGTGGCGGGGCGTCCTCAGTTCTGGCAGGCGGGGCGGCCGGTGTTGCAATGTCAGCAATCGGTAACCGATCCAGTGCTCGGAAGGTCGGCGAGGGCGATAACGCTGCGAGTGCTCCCCGAGAGCAGGGTGCGGCATCTGGTTTGTCCGGCTCTTCAAGCGGTGGCCGCCCGATGCCCGAGGGCGGGGGTAGTTCTTCGAAGCCAGCTGACGCTCGGGCCGGGCAGGTCGGTCCGTCACCATCTCGAGGCTCCAGCTCCGTTGGTGCGTCGAAAAGATCGACTAGCGGCGGCGGGGCGGCGTCTCGCGCCAGTACCGGGAGCGGAGCTGCGGCGGCCGCGATGGTTGCCAAGGCCGGCGTCGATTTGGCGAAGGAGGGGTCGTCGGCGCTGGATCGTCAGGTGGAGTCGTCTGTGCCACCGGATCCGGACGCGTTAGGCCCGGGGGTGGTGCGGCGGTGACCGCGCGGATGTATGGCCGGTGGGAGCGTCCGCGCTCTGCGGGCTTCTTCGGTTTGACGTGGGGTGTGTCGCTTCTCGGACTCGGTCTGATCATCGCGGTGATGGTCGTCTTCACCGTGACCCGGTCGATGGTGGTGGCGGGTGTGGCGCTGATGGTGTCGGCGGCTGTGTTTGTGCCGATGGCTGTGGTGCGCAACGGCCGCACCGGCTGGGAGACTGCGGCGCTGCGGGTCCAGTTCGCCGTGGCGCGTTCTCGGGGCGAGCAGGTGTACAGGTCCGGTCGCTTCGCCCGCATCCCTGGCGTGGCGAAACTACCCGGCCTTTTAGCGGATTCGCGGCTAACAGAGTACGAAACGCCGGGCGGGCGACGGTTCGCGATGGTCACCGTTCGGCGAAGCGGGCGTTACACGGTGATCGTACGGGTCATTCCGCGCGGTAAAGAGCTGGTTGATCAAGCTCAGATCGACGCGTGGGTGCAGGCCTACGGTGATTTTCTGGCCGCTCAGAGCCGCAGCGGTGAAGTTGTCACTGTCACCTCTGTGCTGGACAACGTTGTCGAGACACGCCTGAAGCAGTCCCAGGAAGTTGCGCGTCTGATCCGGCCGGAGGCGCCAGAGTTCGCGCGTGCGGTGATGCGGGAAGCCGCCGCGGATACAGGTGGGGTAGGGGTGCGGATCGAGGCGCGGGTCGCGATCACCTACCGCGCAATCGGACGTGGACGGATCCGGGGTGATGAAGCCGAGCAGGCCCGGGAGATCGGGCAACGGCTCCAGGGGGTGTTGTCGCAGCTCGCGCGAGCGGGTTTGGCGGCGACACCGTTGCAGGCGTGGGAAGTGCTGGGCTTGGTGCGTACCCGATACGACCTGGCGTCCCAACGTGATGTCGAGGCTGCTGCCGCGGATATCACCGATTCACAGTCGTGGGATTCGGTAGGCCCGATTGCGCATGAGGACCGTTGGGATCACTACGTCCATGACGGGGCGCGGTCGATTACCTGGGAGATGGATGCGGCGCCGAGGGGCGCGGTGATGGAGACGGTGCTCGCGGAGCTGCTGCGACCGAGGCCGGATGTGCCGCGCAAGCGGGTGGCGATCGTCTATCGGCTTCACTCGGCGGCCGAGGCGACCCAGTTGGTGGATTCCGATTTCCGGGATGCGGTCGCAGCTGAGCAGACCGAACGAGGGATCGCTACCGCGTCGGCGCGGATTCGGGTGGCCAACACTCAAGCCGCTCGCGAAGAACAAGCCCGGGGTGCGGGTCTGACCCGGTTCGGGTTGCTGGTCACGGTCACCGACCACCTTGATGCGGACCTGCCGGGAATCGAAGCGTCGGTCAAGGGGATGGCGGCGGCGTCACGGCTATCAGTGCGCCGTTGCTATGGCAGTCAAGCGGCTGCGTTTGCTGCTTCCCTGGGTATCGGGTTGATCCTGCCCGAGCATGTGTCGATCTCGAGGCAGGTGTCGGCATGAATCCGCGCCAGGTCTCGCCACAGAAGCCACTTCAGCCGGCCCGCACCGAAAGTGTCTTCGGGATCGCTGTGCTCACTGCTCAGGCCCGGGCGCGTGTTGAGGCCGCGGCCGGCCGCGGTGGCGTGCGGGGGTGGTGGGCACGACTGCAGCTCTCCAGTGATGATCACCGGCGCGCCACGGCCGCCCGCCGGGCTGGACGTGGCGAGGACTGCGGCGTCGAGCGTCCTCTGTCCACGTCCTCGGATCGCGGCTATCGGGGTTTGGGTGGGGGCCGGGCCGCGGTGGTGGCGGCGACGCCGGAATGGCGTGCCACCACTGTGCAGGTGGCGGGCCTGTGGCCTTTCGCTGTGGGGGCGAGTGCCCCGGTCGTCGGGACTCCGGTGGGTTCGCATTACATCACCGGTGCGCCGGTGCATTTCGATCCGATGAGTTGGTTTCTGCGTGGTTTCATCACCGCGCCGATTGCTTTTGTACTGGCACTCAACGGTTTCGGGAAGTCGTCGTTGATCCGCAGGATCGTGACCGGTGCGGTCGCGGCAGGGGAGACGGTGCTGTGCATGGGGGACACCAAACCGGACTACCGCGATCTGGTGTGTCGTCTCGGCGGCCAGGTCATCGACCTCGGTTACGGGTATGGCAGCCTCAACCCTCTTGATGTCGGTGCGCTGGGTGCGGTAGTCGATCGCCTGGCCGACCCGGATCAGCAACGTCGCGTCGCTGCCCGGGTCGAAGCCGGCCAAGTCACCATCGTCGCCGGCCTGATCGAGCTGGTGCGGGGATCCCGGGTGGCTGACTACGAAGAAGTGCTTATCTCCGCCGGACTGCGTGAACTCTACAGCTCGGCGGGTGGTTTCACCTACGTGCAGGCGCCGCTGCTGTCGGATCTACTCGCGGTGATCGGCGACGGTGGGCACCGACTCCGAGAATTCGCCGAAGAAGACGACGAGGCGTCCTACAGGACCGCGACGAAAACACTGCGCCGTTCACTGCGTGCCCTGGTGGAGGGACCGTTCGGCGCGGTCTTCAACCGCCCCACCACCGTCCGGGTGGATCTGGATGCTCCGGCGGTGTGTGTGGATGTGTCCCGTATCCCGGAAGGGGACACGAAGCTGCTGGCGGCGGTGCTGATGGTGTGCTGGTCCGACGGATTCGGCGCGGTCGCTGCCGCTCACGCACTCGCCGATGCCGGGCTGGCTCAGCACCGCACGTTCGAGGTGGTGATGGACGAGATCTGGCGGGTGCTCGGGGTGGGGGATTTCATGGTCGACCGCGTCGACGCACTGACCCGCTTACATCGCCAGATCGGTGTAGGGCTGCTCATGTGCAGCCACACCATCAAGGACCTTTCTGCCTTCGATTCCCCGGCCTCGCAGGCCAAAGCACTGGGCTTTTTCGAGCGTGCTCGCGCGAAGATCATCGGCCCGGTCGGACCCGAGGAGGTCGATCGGCTGCGGGCCGCGGTGGGCATCACCGAGACCGAAAAGCTGCTGCTCACGTCGTGGGCGGCGCCGCGCCCACCCAGCGACGACGATCTCGACCCGGCTCGCCGCGATACCCCGCCTGGGACCGGGTGTTTTCTGCTCAAGAGCGGGGAAGCCGAAGAACCGGGGATCCCGTTTCGGCTCACCTTCACCGCCAGTGAACGCGCGGCCGATGTGCACAACACCAACCGCCGATTCGATCACCTTCCGGGCCGAGGGGCTGCTGGTCATGGGTAGCGCGAAAGCCATGGAGATGGCGGCTGGGTCGGGCCTTGTGGTGCTGCTGCTGTTGATCATGCTGCTCGTCAGCGCAGATCCCGGATTATCGTGTGCAGCCACTTCGTCTGCTGCGGGCAGCGCTGAGCAGGGTGCCTCCAGTGATCGTGTGGAGGGGTTGTCGCAGGCACAGTTGCGGTTGGCACGTGACGGGGTCGCGATCGGCCTGCAGCGCGGCATGCCCGAGAAAGTGATCGTTGCTGAGCTCGCCGCCCAGGCCACCGAATCCAGCTTCCGGAATTTGGCCAACTCGAACGTGCCGGAATCTCTGGGTTACGCCAACGACGGGGTCGGCGACGATCACGACTCGGTCGGACCGCACCAGATGCGGGTCAGTGTCTGGGGGCGGGTCGGGATCGCGACGCTGATGACCCCGGCTCATCAGATCAACTGGTTCTACGACCAGGCCGAACAACTGTCGTCCGCGGAGAGGATGTCCGCGCCGGAACTGGCGCAGGCGATCGAGCGCTCGGAACCGGCTGCCTACAACCAGCACCTGGCTCTGGCGCAGCGCCTGTATGCGATGTTCGCCGACCTCGATCCGGCCTCGATGCCACGCACTCCGGCCGGAAGCCCCGCAGCGGGCTGTGGGGCGAACGGATCCGGTACACCGCTGAATACGGAGGCGACCGGGTTCGGGCAGGCGGTGATCGACCAGGCTGCCCGCTGGATCGGTACCCCGTATGTGTGGGGCGGTGGAGACGTACACGGCCCCACGTCCGGTGGGTTCGATTGCTCCGGGCTGACCTTGTATGCGATCTATCACGCCTCGGGTGGACAGATCCGACTCCCGCACTACACCCAGGCCCAGCAAGACCACCCCACCGCACAGGTAGTGCCGTTCACCGACCGCGCACCGGGGGACCTCATCTTCTTCACCGCCCCGGGCGATACGGATTCCCATCATGTCGGTATCTACTACGGCCGCGACGAGACGGGCCGCGACCTGCTACTGCACGCACCCCAAACCGGTGAAACCGTCACCGTGGCCCCGTTGTCGGGCTGGGAGGGCGAACGCATGGACGTGCGCCGCTACAGCACACCGACGACGCCAGACGCGCACGCGAACACCTCGCCCCTGGCCTCCGCGATGCCGACCCGCCCCATTTCTCGAGGAGTAAGCCATGGCCGGTAGCCACTGCTTGTCACAACCGACAATCCTTCCCGAAGACCGCCGCGACCAATACCCGAGCACGCCGCATCTCAAGCCGGCAAGCACCAGCCGATCGGCATCACGAGGCCATGGTTTGGAGGTCTGCGCTCGGATTCACCCTCTCGGCACCCTGTTGCCCTTGGTACTGGTGACCTTCTCTCTCGTAGCGACAGGGTGCACGAGCGTGCAACAACCCCACACCCGTGTACGAGAGTGCCAGACCGATCAACTCGAACCGCCATACGAGAACCTCGATACCTGTCATCCGGTCGCTGTTCTCGAGGCCGCCGTCAGGACGATTTTCGACTACGCCCGATACGGGGGTCCGACACAGGCGTTTCACGCCGCGCGTCCGTTGATCGAGCCGACATATGACCGGGCAGCGCAGGATGCAGTGTCGATGTGGGCACCGCCGGCTCCGGAGCGCAGCTGTGTCCAGTCGGTCCGAGTCGCTGTCGATGACCACCCGCCTGACACGGCCACCACCGTCCAGCGGATCGTGGTGGTCGAGTTGTGGCAGGCGAGGGCGGCTGCACCGGTCGAGTTGGTGGTGCACACCGCTGCAAGACGTACCGCGGCGACTACCGGTTGGCGGCTGTCGCGCTTGGGGGTGGCGTCGTGAACGCCGGGGATCCTGTCGAGGAAAGCGGGCAGGCGCTGCGGACCGGTTTTGTGCAGGCCATGCAGACCGCGCACACCACTCAGGCTCTGATGGGTCGTTGGGGAGGGGAGTCTCGGTCGCGGGCGGAGCATGAGCAGCGGCTCGCGACCAGCGCGGCAAAGGAAGGGCGTTCGGTCGTCGAACACCAGGTGCGCGTCGGTAAGGAATTGGAAGCGAGGTACTGGGATCGGCAGCTCAACCAAGCCCGCGTCGACGAGGTGCGTGCCCGCATCTTTCGTGGCGGTGAACTGCACAGCCTCGAGCAGCGACGTCTCGAAGGACAGATCGAGCGCGCGGACAAGGACCTCGAGCGCCGCGACCGCGCCGGAGACCTCGACCGCGAGCACCAACAGATCCTTCACGACAATCAGATCGCCGGTTATACGAACCGGGAGCACCGCGCGGTGGAACTTCATGAGTTGGACGTCGAATACAAACAGCTGCTGATCGATATCCGGCGCCGCGCGGCAGTGTTCACCGAGACCCTGGCCGAACAGACTGGCCCAGGCGCTGCGGTCACAGCGTCCTCGGCGGCAGCATTCGCCGCCGCCGACGCCTCAGCAGAGATGTCGACACGCCAGGCCCGCGACTCCGAAGCCTTCCATGGACGTTTCGTCGAGGACACCGGCGCCGATGCCCGCGAATTCATTCGCAAGGCCAGCTCAACGACTGCTACGGGAACGAAGCAGAGTCGGGTGTCGCTGCGCGAGATCGCCGGTCTCACCGCAGAACTCAGCTTCGCCACCCACCTCCTGCCGATGGGCCTCATTGACCGAGACCCCGAACCCGAATACAGGTGGGGCGAGCGGATCGAGGCTGCTGTGGCAGACGCCGGCCTCGACGCGTCGATCGAATACACGACCGCCATTGACGACGACCTGCCACCAGAGCTGGTGTCTGCGCCGACCGTCGAGCCGGAGCCCGGGCAATGAGCACCCGATTGCCGGCACACGCCGTGGCCGGATGGAAGCTGCGGCTGCTGGACCGGATCCACGACCACTACGCCGACCAGGCGACGTCGACGGCCGAAGACGGAGCCCCCGGCCCTACAACCGGTCGATCACCGGCGGACCGACCTCATGACCCGGCAACCACGTACACCGGAATTGCTGTGGGCCGCGAGTTGGAAACCAGGGCCGCTGCGGCGGGACTCTCTGAGGCGGCAATCGACTCGGCGCGCGCAGCCGGCTGTGCGCAACGACAGACAAGGGCCGACGGCCCCGGCGAAATGATGAGCTCCGGGCCGTCGTCGACGGGGCCGATGGATGTGCTGGCCGATCAGGTCTGGCGGTTGCGCCACATGGCGCTGGTACTGGCCGAATACGACATCCGGTCCTCCGACCACGACATCCGCGAAAACTTCACGACGATCACAAAGCTGAGCCACAACATGGACGCCCTGTGGGCGTCGGTCACCGACGACATCGCCTCCGCCGGCCTCGATATCGACCAGGCGAAAGACCTATGGAGTCTGGACGAGCGGGGCTGGCGGCACTGCGCAACCCTGATCCACGACTACGACGACACGGAACTGCATGCTCGCCTGCACGGGTATGCCGCGCTCGAGCTCGGAGAGCACTTGCCTGCCACCGGCCGCGCCGACCGCATCCTGCAGGCTCTTCGCGCCGCGACCGCACCCCCACGGCCGGTCCCGCTGTCGGAAGCTGCCACCGAAGCCCTACTCACCCTCAGGTCCTCCACGGAGTCACACCACCACCCGGTATGGACCGACCATCCCGAGCCCGCACCTGGCCAGGAGCGACCAACCACCACTCCAGACCCGGAAGCCGAGCCGGACCTGTGAGCTTCTCGCCCCATCAAGCCACCGAACCGGAAGGATCACGATGAGCGTCCCGTCCCCCGAACTCGACGACATGTCCGGCTGGAAGCTTCGGTTGCTCGGCCGCATCCGGGACAGCGTCGCCCACACCGCCGACCTGGCCCACACAGTGGATACAGACAGCGCCTACCTGGGGCGCGGCGACCCCACCAGCACCGGATCGACCAGCCAGAAGGTCAGCACGGACGTGACGGCGTTACAGCGCTATCGCTGTGAGCTTGAGGCCCGCGCGGCCGCGGCAGGAATACCGAACGCTGCGATCGAGCATGCTAGGGCAGGGGAACGCGGCGGACCGTCTTTCCCGAAATATCGATTGCGCAAAAATGTCGATGCCCTGATCGGCGAAACCATGATCGACGCGCTGGCCGACCAAGTATGGCACCTCGAGCACACGAGCCTTGTCCTGGTCGAATACAGCTATCGCACCGACGCCCGTCAGATCGTGCAGGACCTCGAGCTGCTCCGCGATGTCGAGCGCGCCATGACCGCCTCGTGGTACGGGATCACCGAAGGCATCGACTTCGCCGGCCTCACGGTGGCCGATGCTACCGATCTGTGGACACGCGACCCTGCCCGGTGGCTGCCCCTGGCCCAGCTCGTGCGCGGCTACGACGACACCGGTCTTCGTCAACGGCTCCACCGTTTCGCCTCACCGGAGATCGAGGACACCCTGCGCCGGCTCGGTGGCCCCGACCCCTTCCACATCGATCACGCCGTGCGCATCGGGACCGCGCCACCCACGCCCTACCAACTCATCGAATCCGCCACCGACGCTCTTCACGCCTTGGATCAACAGCCTTCTAGTGGGCGTCTCGGATCCGAACCTGGACCGGGGCTGGAGGCTGCTGCGGCGGAAGCGCTGACGTGGACCGAGGCCCAGGAACTTTCGCCGGCGTTGGACAGCCCGTCGAGGACGGGGCCGGGTAGCGGGCTGGGGATGTGAGGTGCGCTCGTGTACACCCCGACCGCTTTCCAAGGGCAGCTGTTGCGGGCGGTGCAAAATCTGGCGTTCGACACTGCTGAGAAACGGAGCCAGACCCGCCGCACGCCGATGCTGGCCGCGCAAATCGCGACCGGTGACGCAGCGGGTGAACAGATCGAGGCTGTCGCGGTGGCCATCGGTATCCCGAGAGCATGGATCGACTATGCCCGGGTCGCCGGCGGCCAGGGGCAGCGCTGGCACCCGCAGCAGCAGATGCTGACCGGTAAACATCCCGCGCGCGGTGAACTGCTCACCGCCCACACCGCCCGCATCCGAGACCTGCAGGAGATGACCGCCGCCGCAGTGGCCTACCCCCGCCGCGTCGGCGCACAACCCGAGACCGTGGCGAAGGTGCGTCAAGTCATCGGGATCACCTGGCAACGCGTTGGCGCGATCGGGCACGTCCTGGCCCTGACCCGCGAGGAACGCCAGCAGTGCTGGCAGCCCGGCCCTCAGCAATGGACAAGTGCCGTCGCCGCCACACTCGACGCCCTCGACGACACGGCACTGGCAAAGCGCTGGCAGGACATACACACCCGCGACTTCACGCCACTGGCCATGCCGATCATGGTCATGCAGGCAGCGGGTATCACCCATGACGACATCGCCCGGCAACTACCACTGTCGCCGGACCAGATGGTCGACCACGTCAGCATCGCCCTACCCAGCGCCCCCTCGCCGACAACCGTCGATCCCACCATCAAGACTGCCGTACACGACGGCGCCCGCATCAGTGCAGCAATCGATTCCGCAGGTCTCACCACATCGTCGAAGCCGCTCGCCGCGACGGACCCAGCCCCCATCACCGCTGCGGACTCGGCCGCAGTCGATCTCGGGGCCGAGCCATGACCACCCCGCTCGACGACGGACAGCGGCCCGCGTCCCCTGCCTCGTTCACCGGAACACCTGGGTACTGGAGGTTCACGCCATGACATCACCCGAACAGCGCCCGCCGATGACGGTGGGGGATTGGCAGGCACAGCTACTGCGCCGGATCCACCGCTTGGCCGGTGAGTACGCCCGCATCTACGCCCAAGGCCCGCAGAACTATGCAGGCCACGATGTCGGTTCGGAGCCGGAGGAGGGATGGCGCGCGCATCTGGATGTGCTCGAAGCCGCCCGCGAACATGCCGAGCAAGTCGCGGTCACCGCGGGTGTGCACCCGAGCGAGGTCGACGACGCCCGCCAGCGAGGCCTTTTCGGGCTCGCACCGCCGCAGCAACCACCGGTACGCGACGGGATCGACCGCGCCGGGCCGATGCAGGAGTTCTACCTCGACATGCTCGGCGTCGACCTGTGGCATCTGGAACGGATGGCCAGCCTGCACGCCATCCGCGCGCACCGCGCCGCCCTCGGCCACACCGAGTTGCACGCCGGACCGACAGCACAGCGCGCGTTCCACACCAACATGCTTCTGCGATCCCAGCGCATCACCGCACTCGCCCACACCCTGCGAGTCACCGATGCAGAAGCGGCCGCCCTATGGGGTCCGGGAGCCATAAGCATGCGGTACTGGCACGCCGCAGCCCACCAACACACCAGCGACCTGGACCTGGCTGCCGAATGGCACACCTACAGCAGACCCAGCGCCGAGCTGGCCACACCCCCCTACGTCCCCGACCTGCAACGAGCAGCACCCGGCTTCACACCCCCGACCCCGGAGATGATGATCGACGCCGCCACCGCCACCCTGCACACCGAAATCTTCTCCAGCCAAACCGCTCCTGTCGCTTCACGCGGATCCGAACCTGCTGTGATCGCCGAAGCAGTGCAGGCCGCGCTACCGGGCGAACAAACCTGGATGGCCGGCCCCGCCGAGATCAGCCCCGAGCCGAGGGACCCTGCCCCGGATAGAGACGTCGGCGCCGACCCCTGAACCCACCGATAACACTGCGTTCTGTCGGTGACCGGCTACGGGTACAGCTGCGCTCACCGAACCTTTCTGCCAGGGACATCCACACCCGTAGCTCGCGACCCGCCGATTCCGGCCGTTGCGGCACGACGAAGGCATAGCGCGATGTCCGACAACAACCACGACAACCCCACACCACCTACCGACTCCCCACAACGACCAACCGGCCACAATACGCCGACCCCGGAGAAGACCCGCCAACTCCTGTCCGCGCTCCGGGAAATGCGCCGCATCGGGACATTGCCGCACGACATGCGCACCGGTCCCGTCACCGCCGACTACGGTGCCCGCGCGCTGGAAGACGCACGGCACGCCGCCCGGCTACGGGAGGTACAAAACCTCGCCGCCGTCCGCTCCCAGGCCGGCCGTCAAGGAACCGGCAGGACAACGGTCCGCAAGCTCGACACGACCGGCCTGGATACCGCGCTGACCGAAGCACGGACCCTCGCGCGCGACGCCGGCGTCGCCGCCGACGATATCGCCGCGGCCGAAGCCGCCGGCGCCGGCGGCGCTACGTGGATGGAGGCTCCGGCGCATCGGTGGCTGGGTCGTATCGAGCAGCTCACCGACGAACTCGCCCACGTCCAGGAGAACCTGCATCTGCAGAAGAAGCTGTTGTCCAGCATGGTCGAACGCACAGCGGCCGCCGAGTCCACGGTCGCCCGGCAAGCCGAGGAACTCGCCCACACCGACAACTACATCCGGTCGATCTGGGACACGCTCAGCGCTGCGGAATGGGAACTCGGCCAGTCCCTGACCGTCCTGCCAGAACTACCCCAAGGCCTGACGCCGCTCACCGATCCCGAAGCGGATCCAGCACCCGGCGCCCGCTTTGGAGATCGTGTACCCGGTTCCGCTATCGACTCGGCCATCGGATCAGCCCTACCCGACGTCGACACCACACCGGAGCTGTGGAAGCCCGTCGAGGAATCCACGCCTGAAGCCTCCCGCGACAGCGACACCGCTCGCGGGACGGGGGCCGAGTCGTGACCTGGCCTGCCCAACCCCCGACCCGCACCGACCCGGCCTACTATGTCGACGCCGAATCGGCGACCGAGGCCCAACTGCGCGCCGACTTCACCCACCACTACCAGCTACGCCTGATCGCCGCCTACGGCGAAACCCCAGCCGACACAATCCGGATGTACCGGGACGCGAGCGCCCTCGCCGACCGATGGGCTCACCACGAAAACCGCACCTGGCGCACGGTGTGGTATCAGCTTCAGGGTGCGGTCGCCGGGTGGGAAGCGCGCCCACACGCCACCCAACGCGCCTTCGACCGCGTCGCACGATCCCGTCAGCTCGGCGGCCTCCCGATCGACGACATGACCTGGCGCACCTTCGTGCAGGCCTGCGACATCACCGGGCACGGCCCCGAACCGATCACCGGTTCCGAGCAAGACGCTGCCCACAGCGCAGCACGTGCACCCGGCCCGCATGTGGTGGTCGAGGCCGAGCCGGGATCGCTGCTCCGCCGCGCCTTCGGTCCGGGCTTCCTCGACCCCGCCACAGAAGCTCCCACAGCGGACGAGCTACAGCAGCTAGACCAGCGTGTCGATGCGTTGCGGAGGTTGCAGGACGCCACCGCTGCGCACAGTCGGCTGGCCGACGATTGGAGCACGGACAGCCCGCCCGGCAGGCAGATTCTGCGGCTGGAACAGTTACTCGCCGCGGCGCGGACCGCGCGCAGGGACGCCGCACGAGCCGGTGCATCCTCATCCGAGATCGACCAGACCTACCAGGCCGGCCTCACCGGCGCGCACTGGCACGAACAGCCCCGGCACCCGCCGCCCGCCCGTGTCGCGCACCTGGCACATGAACGCGACGACGCCGTGCACGCCGGGATACAGCACACCAACTCTGCGTCACCCGCGGTGGCCGCGTCAGGCGGTGAAATCGACGTGCCGGCCGACGACCTACCGATCGGTGACGAATTCACAGGAAACGGCGTCGACGCGGCGATCGCTGCGGTAGTCGGTCCAACCGGGCAACGTGCCGGCGACTGGGAGCTGGAGGCAGACCATCTCGACGCCAGCCCGGTCACTGCTGAGCACAGCGCCGAGCTGTTCTAGGTAACGCGACCATGTTCTCCGCACGCGAAACCCGCCGCCGGACCAAACGCGGTATGGGGGAGGAGACCACACTACTGCTGATCGCAATAGTGCTCGTCGCCCTGGGACTGGCTGCCGGGATGGCGCTGACGCTCGGGTCGTGGTGGGCGGGACTGTCGGGGACCGGTCATCACCCGATCACTGCCCTGCTCGACCTCGCAGCCGGGCGCCGCCGCTGGCCCTGGCAGGCCACGGTCATACTCGCCCTGCTCACTACCGTGGGCGCCGCTGGCGGCAGCTGGGTGTGGCGGGCATTGCGAACCAGCTCGGAGATCGACGCCGCGGCACGCACCATGCAACGCCCCAGCGAGATCCGGCTGGCGCGCCGCGAAGACAACATCCGCGCCAACCAGCGACTCCTGCACAACGCCCCCGCTGAAATCCGCGCCGCCCCCGGCCCACCACTCGGTGTCACAGTGACAGCAGGCGTCGCGCTGCATGTCCCCACCGAACTCGGCGTCACCATCGCCGCAGGCACCCGTAGCGGCAAAACAATGGCATGGGCAATCCCCGCCGTGCTGGCCGCATGGGGACCGTGCCTGGCCACCTCGAACAAACCAGATCTCTTCAGGCACACCATGTTCGGGCGCGAACAACGCGGCCAGATCTGGCTTTCCGACCTGCAAGCAGTCACCGGGAAGGCGGAGTGCGGATTCTGGGTGGATCTGCTCGCCCAAGTCGACGCGCTGCCGGCCGCGCGGAAACTGACCTCGTTCTTCGTCTCCGCTGCCACCGGGACCGCGGCACAAGCCGCCAACGCCAAGGTCGACTCCTACTTCGACGGCGGAGCCCAAGAACTATTGAGCCTTTACGCATTCGCGGCGGCCTGCGTGGGAGGCGACCTGCTCCACGTCGCCGAATGGCTGGGCCGCGACCAAGACCAAACCCCGGCGTTGATCCTGCGCCACTACAAACACCCACGGCCGGCCGAACGGATCCTCGAAGCCCAAGCCCTCTACGCCCGGCAAAGAGATGGGCTCTACGACATGGCCCGAAGGTTCCTCAACGTCACCTCCGACGAAGGCTACGCACGTATGGTCACCCCACCCCACCGCAAGATACTTCGCGTCAGCGAGGTACCGGCCACCGACAGCAGCGGCACCATGACCACCAAGCTCGAGGCCAACGAGGAAACGGGCGCGACCCACACGCTGCCGGAATTCAAACCCACAGAATTCGTGACCTCGACCGACACCCTGTACGCGCTGTCGATGGCGGGCCCCGACGGCGCGACGCCACTGACCTCCGCGCTGGTCGGCCAAATATTAGAAGCCGCACTGAATACCGCCCGCGCCCGCCCCGACGGACGCCTCGCCGTGCCGCTGCTGGCGGTACTGGACGAGGCCGCCAACTGCGCCCGCATCGGCGAACTCCCCTCCTACTACACCTACGCCGGCGGCTGCGGAATCATCCTGATGACCATCCTCCAGGTCCTCGAACAAGGCGAAGACCTCTGGGGCGCCCACGGGCTGAAAACGATGCGCGCCCAATCCATCGAGGTCTACGGCGGGGGCATCGCCGACACCGGCTACCTCGAACATTGGCAGGCGATGACCGGCCAGCACGACGTGGCCGACCGCTCCCGCAGCCACGGCGCCGGCGGAGTCAACCGCACCCTGACCTGGCGGCCCGAACCCATCCTCGACATCGCCCTCCTCGCCGCCCTCCCCAAAGACCGAGCCCTGGTCCGCCTCCCAGGCCACGGCCCCGTTCTGGTCCGCAAAGTCTGGTGGCAACACACCGAATACGCGCCAATCATCCACGCCTCCCTGGCCCGCTTCGCCAAAGCCGCAGTCGCGCCGCTCGAACTCCCCACCACCTCACCACCCTCACCGGAGGACCCCTCATGAACGCCCCTACTACACCCGCGCTCCCGCCGACGCCGCCGAGGTACTCCCACTTCGTCGACTTCGCCGAAGACTGGCTGTTCCCCTTCATCACCCTCCGACTGGCCGAAGCCCACCGCGAGAACACCCACACCTGGTGCGCTCAATGGTGGGCCCACCGCCCCGTCGCCGTCCGGATCGCCCACCTGCACCGCGCGTTCGAAGCCACCCGCCGCAGCCGCAGCGGCACCGCTTTCAGCAACCTCGTGCTCAACCACATCGATCCCCATCTGCGCCACATCCTCGACGCCGCCAACGGCCCCCTACACCGCTGCACCCGCACGCAGCACATCAGCACACCGTCACTACCGTTCGCGCCCGTACCCGCAGGCTGGTTCACCGCCGCTGCGGCCACGAGAACGCCATCACCCCAAGGAAAGCAGTCGAAGAAGCGATTCGGCCACTATCGCGACTTCGTCGAGGACTGGCTCCTGCCCGTCACCGCCGTACGCGTCGCCGCCAACCAGCGTGAAGGCCAATTCACCTGGTGCCTCCGATGGTGGCACCACCACGCCGTCGCCGTCCGTTTCGCCGGACTCCACATCGCCTTCGAAGCAGCAGCCACCAGCGACGACCACACCGCAATCTCCACCCTGATCGTCCGCCACATCGACCCCCACATGCGCTACATCCTCGACGCGGCCAACGGCCCCCTGCACCGCTGCACACCCGACCACCACACAGACCTTCCCGGCCTCCCAGCCGCACCCGTCCCGGACAACTGGTTCACCATCCCCGGCGCCAGCACACCAGTGCACCATCTCGGCTTCGCCCCCGACTTCCGCGCCCTCACCTGACCAACACCCCTCGGCGGAGCCCGCTTTGGCCCACCCTCTGCCACAGCGAGCCTTCTCGCTGATCACCGGCAACTTCAAACCCCCTCAACCCGCCACCTCGAAGGAGCAGTCATGTCCCATATCCCCCACACCGCGCCGGCTCAGACCCATCCCGGGCGGCTCTACCACTATTTTCTCGGCGGCACCGGATCCGACGAGGTCGATCGCGTCGCGGCCGCTGAGGTGGAGAAGGTCACTCCGACCGTGCGGACCATGGCACGCGTCAACAGGGAGTTATGCACCGCACCATCGCCTACCTCGCCGAACACGGAATCCGGCAGTTCCTCGACATCGGAAGCGGCATCCCCGCCGAACCGAACCTCCACCAGATCGCCCAGGCTGTGACACCCGAAGCCAAGATCGTCTATGTCGACAACGACCCGGGCGTACTGGCCCGGGCCAGCGGCCTGCTGACCAGCGATTCGCAAGGCGCGACGGCGATCCTGGAGGCCGACGTCACCCAACCCACAACGATCCTCCACGCCCCGACATTGCATGAGATGCTCGATCTCGACGAGCCGGTCGCGCTTTCGCTGATTTCGGTCATGCATTTCATCAGCGACCGCCACCATCCGTATACAGCGGTGGCGACCCTGCTCGATGCCCTCGCTCCCGGCTCCTACCTGGTACTCAGCCACAGCACCGCCGATTTCGCTCCCCGCACGACCAGCGCGGCAGTGCAGGTCTACCGCGCCAGCGGTATGGACCCTCAACCCCGCACCCGGGCAGAGACTCTACGATTCTTCGACGGCCTCGACCTTGTCGCTCCGGGGGTTGTGCCACCGCACCGGTGGCGCAACCCCGTGAGCCCGCCGCCAGCAGTGATGGACGCTAAAGTCGGATTTTATGGAGGTGTCGGCTGTAAGCCGTAAGCGCGGTCGGAGTTCCCTATATCCGACCGGCAGGTGGATACTGGCAGAAGGTATGTGCCGTTATCCGAGTGCGACGGTCCCTGTCCTTGGCCCTGCGTGACTCAATTTATCGCACACCGCCGTTCGCTCGGCGATCTCGAAGGACCGAACTGTCCAGCCGAACACCCAGAGGACAGGGACGCCAGTGGATTCGAGGTTACACACGCACACGCGGGCGGGGTCAGAGGCACGCGACGACACCGGCGCTGAGTCGATAAGGCGTATCAGCTGAGGGCAATCGGGTTGGTTTCGGCGAAGAAGAATCCAGCTTTGAGGCGAAGGTGCCTACGGGCGCGAGTGGTGTTCCAGGTGCTTGAACCATTACGCGATCCTGCTGGCAACTCAGGTGGATCAATCGGCCTGATGTCATGCGCGCCGCGATCTCGGCGTCAGGAACATTTTGACCTCGGGAATCGTGTTATGTGGCCGGACGGCTGTAGCAATTGCATCCAGCTCTCGTTGCATACGTGTGGAGGACACGCTCTCGATAGTGACAGCGTTGTCGTTGAGTAGTCCGCACGCTTGCGCCGGTTCGCCAGCGGCTAGGTAGGAATGCGCCAGGTACAGCTGCCAGGCCACTTGCTCGCGTGGCCAGCTCGCGGCTGAGTCCACGGCGGTGCTGAGGTGTCGCTCGGCCTGCTTGTACTCTCCGGCGAACATGTGGGAGATTCCGATCAGAGCGTTCAACTCTGATTCGGGAAGCCAGGCCCAGTCAGGGTCGAAACCCCGGCCGGATTCGTATGCGCGGTAAGCCCTACCGATGGCTTGCCCCATGGCCTTCTTGTCGATCGCTCCCTGAGCCTGTGCTTCACGCAGAGCGGCGAGTGCGCGTACTTTGGGTCCGCCCTTCCTGCGCGCGGCATCTTGGGCGGCCTGCGCCAGGTGCGCGGCCCGCTGTGGTCGGGAGCGTCGAGCCGAACCGGTCTCTGCGACCATGCTGGTCGTGTCGAGGTCGAGGGCGCTCGAGTTCATCAGAGCGTGCGCAATGGATACACCGTCGCCTGCTTCGTTGGCCGTTTGCACGGCGTCGGCGTAGAAGCGGCGTGCATCCTCCCGGCGGTCGGCGTCGTAGTGCACCCATCCGGCCGCGGTCATTGTTTCCGCTGTTGCTGTGGCCAATGCTTCACCGACTCTGTCGCTGAAGCTGCCGGCATCCAGCAGTTGACGCACGTATCGCACCTGACCGGTGGCGAGGTGGCACAGCCGGTCGCCGCCTACGACGAGGTCGAGCTCATGGATCTGTTGCACGCTCTCATTGATTTCTGCTACGTCGTCGGCGGCGACCTTGATCCCATCCATCGGTGCCTGGTCAGGGTGCGCAGCTATCATGGCTGCTCCTACGCCGCCGAGTGCGCCTGCTCTGAAGAAATTGCGACGATCCACGTCCGCCTCCTCATCCGACTCCACTACCAGTATGGCAAGCGGAACCTTCAGAGCTCGGGCCACAAGACGTAATACGCGAACGTCGTGCGAGGCCGGGCCTCCATTCTCCAGGCCCGAGACGGCCGGCTGAGAGAAGTTGATCAAGGCTCCCATCTCGGCCTGCGTCATACCTAGAGACCGGCGGATCCGACGGATGATCTCGCCAGTCGTCATATACATGCATGCACCCCCGAGTATCAGTCGATTCAGTGTGATTCAACACTCCGAGTCGGCAAGCCGACAACAATATATGAATCTCCGAATATGCGAATCGAAGCCGCCGATAACCCGATCCACGCCTGCACTTCGCTGCCATACGGTCGTCTTACTCCGCTTCCGGGCTCCTTCGACATCCGGCATATGAAGTGCCGAAGCGGTATTCGCCACTGATCTCTGACGCGACGGGCGTCTTCGACGGTTGCACGCCTCAAGGCCGAAGAGGAGGAGTTGATGTCCCCACAACCGCTGACTTGTGTTCGCACCCCGGCCGGAGTCGACACCACGAGACCGAGCATCGCACGGGTCTATGACTACAGCCTAGGCGGCAAGGACAACTACAGCGTCGATCGTGCAGCATTCGAGCAGGTCCGGCAGTTCGCACCACGGCAGGGCGATGTCTCCCGCATGAATCGACGTTGGTTACACCGTGTAGTGCGCTATCTCACCGGTCCAGGCGGCATCGGCCCGATCCTCGACGTCGGAGCGGGATTGCCGACGGCGTGTAACACCCATGAGGTGGTTCAGCAGGAACACTGGCCACGGTCGTGTATGTCGATAACGATCCGGTGTGCAACGCGCACGGCCGGGTCCTGCTGGAGCAGAACGAGAACACCCATTACGTCTCAGGTGACTTCCTTGCGGAGAACACCCTGCTGGGGAACAAGGATGTCCTGCAGTATTTGGATCTGGGCTGGCCGGTCGGGTTGGTGGTGTGCGGGTTGCTGCACCATCTCGACGACGGTTTGGAACCGGCCGGGGTGATGGGTGAGTACATCGAGCGGCTGCCGGACGGTTCCTACGTGGCGGCTACCAACTTTTGGGATCCGGCCGAGGAGGAACCCGCACTCCATGAGCTGGCGCGGAACCTGGAGCGTGCATTCACCGAGATGGGATTGGGTTCGGGCTGGTATCGCACCCGCGAACAGCAGCTCGAGTATTTCGAGGGGCTTGAACTCATCGCGCCTGGTCTGACCGAGCTTGAGAACTGGTGGCCAGCGGGGCCGGCGGCTGGTGCGCAGTCGCCCGAGGAACGCCTGATGCTGGGCGGCGTCGGCTACAAGCCCATGCCGGCTCCAATGCGAATTCGTCCCTTCTGTCGGTAGTTCGCCGCGCTGCGGTGACCTCTAGTCCGTTCTGCCTGGATGCCGTCGAGGCCACCCGTGCCTGGTGCGAGCGTTGGGGCGCCCACTGAGCGTCTGTCGCTGGGGGACGGACGCTCACATCGTTCATTCTGATCTGCTTGGAGTGTTGTCAACTATGCCTTTTTCGCGTTCGACGCGGGTTTCTGTTCTCATCGTGGGCGCCGGCCCGACCGGGCTGACCCTCGGCATCGAGCTGCTACGCCGTGGTGTGGAATGCCGCGTGATCGACAAGCTGTCTGCCCCGGTCATGACGTCGCGATCGTTCACCGTGCACGCCCGCACACTGGAACTACTGGAACAGGTCGGGATCGTCGAGGAGTTCCAGGACAGGGGCCTGCGGGGCGAGTGGATGGACTACCACTTCCACGGCTTCGGCGAGAAAGTGCGACTGGACTTCACCGGTCTTGACAGCCGCTACCCCTACTACCGCACGATCAGCCAGAAGGACACAGAAGAGATCCTGCGCCAGCACTTCACAGCCCTGGGCGGGACAATCGATTGGCATACCGAGTTGGTCTCGGTGACCCTCGATCAGGGCGGTGAGGTGATCGCCACCGTGCGCGATACGAACAGTGGTGATATCAACACTGTTCACCCCGAGTGGCTGATCGGCTGCGATGGGGTGCACAGCACCGTCGCCGAGAAATTGGGTGCGGAAGTCAGCCGCACCGAGTATGTGGATACTGCGATGCGGATGATGGATGTGGGGCTGCGGCTCCGAGGCCGTCCGCTCGAGGTCGGGGGAGTGGAATACCGCGTCGCCGACGATCACATGCTGTTGACAACCGCGCTACCGGGCGGACTGTGGCGGGTGCTGATCAGCGAGACCGGTAACGCTCGCACCGTCGATGCTTCCGCGCAAGCGTTCCAGAGCGTGCTCGTCGAGCATTTCCATGGCGCGGTCGGGTTGGAGACACCGCAGTGGACGACGGTGTTCCGGACACGGCGGCGGATTACTTCGCGGTACCGCAACGGCCGCATCTTCGTGTGCGGGGACGCCGGGCACGAGCGCTCGCCGGCCGGCGGGCAGGGCATGAACACCTCGATGCAGGATGCGTTCAACCTCGGCTGGAAGCTGGCCGCAGTCGTCAACGGTCACGCCCAGGACACGCTGCTCGACACCTACGAGGCCGAGCGGCGTCCGATCGCCGAGCAGGTGATCGCGGGTACCCATGAGCTGCACTCGGTGCTGATGGACCATGGACGCCCGGTCGCTCAGCGTCTGGCGATCGCCCGCGAAGCCGGATTCACCGAGCGAGCGGTTGCCCACATCTCCGCCATCGCCTTCGGCTACCGCCACACTGGACATCCGGGCCCACCGCCGCAACCGTCACTGGACGGATTGGCCGCCGGGGACCGCGCCCCCGACATCGAAATCACTCCACGACTGCGGCTGCACGAACTACTGCGCCACGGCGAACACACCCTGCTTGTGTGCCACCGAAACCCCGACACCACCATGGACATCTCGGCGTTGCTCACGCGAGCCCCACAGCCCTTCGGCTGCGGGATCGAGACGGTGGTTCTCATTCCACCCGGGTATCACGGGCCCGCGCCGGCCGGCGCCATCCCCGCTGATTCCCGGCGAGTCTACGATATCTACGGTGCGCCCGATCGGGATGTGGTGTGCGTGATCCGACCCGATGGCTACATCAGCAGCCGTCGCCACCTCGCAGAGCTGCCCGCACTGTTCTCGACACTGCGAAACACGCTGACCTGACAAGCAGGCTTCACCTGCTGCACCCCACTCCCGGCCATCCCTGGGCTATTCACGCGCAAGAAACGCCTAGCCACTGGCCTTCTTCAAAGAAATGGAACATGTCGACGTCGCCATCAATCTCCTATCCGCCTGCGGCGCCTCTGGGCATAGGCCCGGTCGCAAAAACAGCACCACACGATTCGGCCAGTCGCCGCGTGCCCCTGTATTCCCCGGAATTCGCGGCCGATCCGCACCGCGTCTACCACGAGATGCGTGCGGAGTTCGGTGATCTGGCACCGGTCGAACTCGCCCCCGGAGTACCAGCGACCCTGGTCCTGGGCCACCAGACCGCAGTCCGGATCCTGCACGATCCCGACCACTTTCCCACCGACCCCCGCACCTGGCAGACCACAGTGCCCGCCGATTCGCCAGTGCTGCCGATGATGTGCTGGCACCCGGCAGCCCGCCACAGCAGCGGCACCGACCACCAGCGCTACCGACAAGCGTCGAAAGACAGCGTCGACGCAATCGACGGCCACGCCCTGCACACGACCGTAGAAGAAATCGCGATCCCGCTCATCAACAGCTTCTGCGAGACCGGGGCCGCGGACCTCGTCGCCGACTACGCTCGTCCACTCGTCGTTACAGTCCTCAACGAGATCATGGGTTGTCCGCCCGAGATCGGAGCCCAGGTCACCGCGGGAATGGCCGCCCGCTTCGACACCATCCGCGCCGCCGAAGGCATGGCGATGCTGCGAACCGCGCTGACCGAACTGATCGCGCTCAAACAACACCACCCTGGTAACGACGCCACCTCCGGGCTACTGACCCACCCCCAAAACCTCGACGAAGCCGAGGTACTCGCTCAGCTGATGAGCTTCTACGGAGCAGGCGGTGAAGCACAACTGAACCTGATCACCAACACGCTGGCGTTGATGATGACCGACGGCCGGTTCGGTGGCGGTCTCCTCGGCGGCAGTCTGTCCACCCGGGATGCGCTCGACGATGTGCTGTTCCACGACCCACCGATTGCAAACTTCTGTACCACTTACCCCCGCACACCCACCCTCATCGGCCAGACCTGGCTGCCCGCCCATCAACCCGTACTGATCAGTCTCGCCGCCAGCAACACCGACCCGAAAGTCGCCCATGGCGACCCCACCGGCAACCGCTCCCACCTGTCATGGAGCGCCGGACCGCACGCATGCCCGGCCCGCACCATCGCCTACGTCATTGCGCAGGACGCGATCGACCAACTCCTCGACGCGGTACCGGATATGGAACTCAGGGTCCTGCCTGAGGAATTGGCATGGCGCCCCGGGCCATTCCACCGAGCGTTGACCGCACTGCCGGTCACCTTCCACCCCGCACCGCCCATCACCCTCCCGCCCCGTGACACCACCGCGCGAGAATGATCACGAGTTCGCTGGCCATGCACCAATTCCTCACCCTCTACGAAGCACGTCCACACCAGATTCGGCCGCGCACCGAGAGTGGTGAACCCGGCTCCGGCAAAGACGACCCGCGTACGACCAGTCAGAGCGGCAATTGCGCGATCGATGCGGCCTTCGGACCCCCGGACGAGGAATAGCGCACACAGACACCGCGACCCAAATCGATGTGCCGCCAGCACCTCGATGCGAATGCCGACCTTGGCGGACTCCATGACGACAGCAACGAAGAGACGGCCGACTGGAGCAGGGGCTGCTCGGCCGAGGCGTCGGCCTTCTTCTTCGCCACGGCATCAAGTGCCGTCATTACGGCACCTTCCCGCTGACCATCCGGTCAGCGAATCAGGCCGGAAACACCGTTAAATCCACAGTCCCACGAATCCGACCTATCTATGCGGCGGCTGCTGCTAGTAAGTGATCCGTCTGATGCTCGCATGCTGATGTTGTTGGCAGTGGTCACAGCCCGAGGCCATCGTTGAGACCGGGTGGGTTCACCTCGATGAGTTCATTGTCACCGTCGTAGCGTTGATCGGCAGTTTCGCGCTCGCATTGTTTGTTCGGCCCGTGGACCGGGTTGCGGTCTAGTCGACGTTGTTGTTCGGTGCGGTACGAGTCGAGTTGCTGGTGGATATCGCCGACGCGGCTGTCGATCTCGTCATTGTGTTCTTCTGGCCGGTTGTTGGGGTGGTACATCGTGGTTTCGGTATCGGCGAGGGCCAGGCGTAGCTCGAGCTGATCGATGTGCTCGTTGAGTTGTTGGTCGGAAAGAGTCAACAGGGGATTCGTTTTGTCGAGTTCACCGGGCGAGTGGTTGGGCCGCTCAGGGAATGGGTAAGCCGCAACCCAGTTCTCGATGGCTGCGCGGTGTGTGAGGGTGGCGAGCCAGTCGCGGCGCAGTATTGTGCGCGCGGCGGCTGGGGGATGGGTTTGGGCGATGTGGGTGCAGCGGGCGTGGATGTGGTCGGCGGGTTCGTGGTCGGGGATTCCGGGGTGGCCGATGTCGCGGCAGTCGCCGCAGAGCCCGTCGTCGCTACGGCGGGGTCGGATAGGGGTGGCGTCGGCGCGGGCGCGTTCGATCCCGCAGGATACGCAGCCGAATCCGCGGGTATCGGGTAGGGCGGCGCGGTCGAAGTCCAGGGTGTATGCGTCGGGGGTTGGGTCTTGGGCTTCGTGGTAGCGGTAGGAGTTGGTGTCGAGGCTTTCCCGGTTGGGAGTGACGGATGGTTGGTCGTCGATGCCGGCGCGGTCGTCGAGGTAGGTGTGGACGAGGCCTCGACCGGCCTGCTGTGTCGGGGAGAGCGGTTCGCGTCGTGGACGGGAATCGGTGGGTTCGTGATCGCGTGGGGCTTCGCGTCGTGGTTCGCGGTGGCGTGCGGGGGCGCTGGTGTCGGGTCGGTAGGTGTGGGGATCGGTGGCCGGTGTGCAGGCCCGGATAAGGGCAGCGTGGTTCGGATACTGGCTGGCGGCCCAGTCCAGTCGGGCGAGTGCGATGGGATATGCGTGGTGGTAGAGGGTGTCGGCGACTGCGCTGATCACCCATTTCTGCTCGACGGTGGCGGTGTCGGAGAGTTCGCGGAAGGCTGCGACGGCGTCGTCGACTCGGCCGGCTGCGAAAATCGCGATTACCTCGGCGATGGCATCAGGCAGGTCTGCATCTTTGGGATCGCGCGAAGAAGCAGCAGTCGTGGCTTCGGCATCCTGTGGCGGGTTGTGTTCTGGTTCGGGGTCCATGGGGCGCTCCTGCTCGCGATCAGGTATGGACGGTATGGGTGTGATGGGGGTCGAATCGGTGTCGGTAGGGCGGTCGGTGTGCGGGAATACAGGTGGTGTGTGGGTGGGGAGACGGCGCAGCAGTGCGTTGATGCGCCAGGCGAGGGCGGCGGTGAGTTGGTCGGGCCGCAGCCCGGGGGCGCCGTCGGGTTGGGCGCTCTCGAGCAGCTCGTGCGCGGTGGCCAGGAGTTCGGCTGGAGTCCATTCGGTGCTGGTGGCGCGGTCGATGGAGGCGACCAGGCGGGGCCATGCCGGGTCGTCGACAATCCGATCGGTGGTTTCGTTGCCGAGGATTGCGCGCAGGTCCGGTAGCCAGTCGGGTTGTAGGCCTCGTGCGGTGAGAGTGTTGTCGAGGGCGGAAGGTTCGAGTTCGAGCCGTGACCACAGAGCTGCGGCGGGCATTTCATCGGGTAGCGGACGTGTAGAGGTAGCGTCGGTGAGCATCGTGGCGATGTCGATTCCGGCGCGGTGGGCGACGTCGATCTTGTCGGCGATGGCTGGCCAATAGGGGTCGGTAGTGATCCGCGGGTCGATCTCTCGCACGATCGGAGACCACCTGTTGCGCGGCAGATGGCGGTCGCCGAGACACGCGGTGAGCCGGCCGTCGAGAATTTCCTGGTGCGCACGTTCAATATTGCTGAAGCGGTGGGGCCCGGTGGGGCGCAGGTCGCGCTCGCCGAGATGGAGACTGGCGCGCCATACGGCGAGGTCCGCTACCAATACGGGGTCTACGCCTATCAGAAGGCGCGCCCAGTGCGGTGCTGTCGTCGCTGTCCAGGTGCGGGTATCGGCGCGTATCTGGGTGGCCAGGTCGGCGACGATCCGTTGACGGGCCAGCACGTGGGTGGCGAGTGGATGATGGTCGAGTCCGGATGCCAGGCCGTGCGCCCAGGGCAGAGGTCCGGGCGTCCAGGCGTGCGTGCCAGTGAGGTTAAGACGCCAGTCCAACACTGCTGCGGGGTCGTCAGCTGTGTCGAGTTCGCGTTCCGCAGCAGCAGTACGTAACGCTTCGACAGGGTCGCGGTCCGACAGGGCGATGAGGGCGAGGTGCTGGCGTAGGACGGGGTAGGCGGGGCTGTCGGTGAGGTGGGCGCGCACGGTTTCCGCAGCGGCGTCCAAGCGTTGGAGGCCCTCGGTACCGAGTGCGTCTTCGGCGAGTTCACCGACCTGGTCGAGGTAGACATCGAGGGCGCGGCCGATCCGCCGATGCGGGTCGAGGGCATCGCGCAGCGCGGTGTGCGCGGATTTCTGTGTCCCATCGCGATCCAGAACTTGGAGCAGGACTTCGACGGCGGTGCGCGGGAACAGGGCCGGTTCAGTCCAGAAAGAGCCTTCGCTGCCGTCCAACGCCGTCGGAATATAGGCATGGTTGGCCTGTCGGCCGCGCGTCAGAGCGACATAGAGTTGCTGGCGGGTTTCGTGGCCGGTAAGCGCGACGTGGCAGGTGTCGGCAGTGATGCCTTGTGCGGAATCGATCGTTGTCGCGTACCCGAGGCGCACATGCGTGCGTACATAGTCGGAGGGAAGCCGCACGCTTCCGCTGTGTTTCCCGCTTGGGCCGGGGCGTGTCGCGGTGATACTCCCGTCGTCGTGAACGGCGGTGACTGTCCAGACATAGCCGTTACGCACCCAGTCCCGGGCACCGAGTCGTAGCTTCGAATCGTTGCGGCGGGTGCGGATCGTGTCCCCGACCGAGGCTCGAAGTTGATCGGCCAACCCCACTTCCGTGCCGGTAGTGGGGCCGGTGCGGGTGAGGCGGTCGGCGCGTGCGCGGGCGTTGAGAGTGGTGACGGTGTCGTGGGTGGCGGCGAGCATGATGGTGTCACGGCCGGCGAGGTGGTCGGCGATCCACGCGGTGTAGGCGTCATCGTGGGTCGACCCCGGGTGCCCGCCGTGGATACGGCCGTGGTCGAGGTACCAGCCCAGCGAAACCGGGTCACCCTCGCGTAGCTGGACGCTGGCGGTGGCTTCCCCGACCGAAGCGAACCGCACCACATGGCTGAGAGTCAGAGTGTTTTCGGGGGCGGCGGCGTGCATATCGGCGTCCGCGCCGCCGGCGTCGATCGCCGGGAGCTGCCGGTCGTCGCCGATACAGCGAACCGTCGCGCTCCGATCGGCGAGGAATCGGAGCAATTGAAGGCGCTTGGTGTTGCCGACTTTGACATGCTCATCGACGATCACCAGGGTGCTGGCGTCGATATCGATAACCCACTGCGGCAACGGCGGTCGCGTACCAAATTCACGCGCAGCGTTGTCGAGGTGCGGGCGATGCTGGTTTAGGACGTGCAGGACCTTGTCGACGGTCTCTACCCGCGCTCCGATCGCCGCGCCGAGTTCCGCCGCGGCTGCGGCGGTAGGTGCCAGACCGAGGACGGTGCCGCCACTGGCGTGCCAAGCGTCGGTGAGCACCCGCATCGCGGTGGTTTTGCCCGATCCTGCAGGCGCGTTGGCGGCATGGACCCGTAAACCGGAGGTAGCGAATCCTTCGATGACTGCAGCCTGGCCCGCGTTGAGTGGCTTGTCCGGGTGCGTGTTGTTGAATTGCTGTACGTGCGTGGCTACGAGGCCAGGCGCCAGTTGTCGCCCACCGGGCTGCACGGCCAGCTCGATCAGCTGCCGCTCCACCGACAACACGGTCGCCGAGGTATAGGGCTGGCGCGCCGAATCGGCGTACACACTGACGCCATCGCGGCGCTGCAGCAGTGCCGGCACCGCGGCCAGTTCGGGTTCGTCGGCGATATCGAGGTCACCGCGTGGGATGGATCGGGTGGGGGACAGCGCTTCGGTGGTGACTGCTTCGGTCACCCATTCCCATTCGTCGAGGTCGATCCGGCCGCGGAGCTGGCGTTCGGTTTCGGCGCGCACGTTGTGGTAGCGCCAGGTCGAGCGCTGTGTCGACACCACCTGCAGAACTTGATCGGCGGTGCGAGCTATCCACTCGCTGGTAGCTCGCACTTGAGCCGGGCGGACGGGATTCAGCGCGGCGACGATAGTGCGCGCGAGAGGTTCCCGGCCTCCGAGAATCTGAATCGCCTCGGCGCGCCAGGCACGGCGCTGCGCGGCCAAGGACCGACGCTGGTGCTTGGCGGGCCGGGTTTCCAGGGTGGCGCGTTCGGCCAGGTCGTAAACCTCGCCGGGCATCGGTTCCCGCCCGATCTCCCGCTGGAACTGTGCGGAGAGCTCCTCAAGCCGACGGGTGATATCGGCATCGCGCCGCGACCAGGAATGGATCACCTGCACCGGAATCCCCATGATCTCCCGGATCGGGCGCTTACCGGGCGCGGTATCGGCGCGGGTACCGAACCGAACACCGACCAGACGTTCGAGATGATGCTCCAAGCGGGTGTTGTAGATCTCGGAGACCGTCACCAGCGCGCGGTAGATGTCGGCGCCGAAGAGAGTGCGCCACCGCCCGTCGAGCGTGCGGACCCTGTTGGCGATCAAGACATGGGTGTGCAGGTCGGGGTCTCCGGCGCGGCTGTCGCGGTGGGTGAACCACGCCGCCACGATGCCTTCGACATCCACGTGGCGGACCCCGTTGCGTCCCAGTCGAGTGCTGACCGCGTGGTGTTCCAGCCACTGCAGCGCGTCGGTGATCGCGCGCCGGTGTGCGTCCTCGATCTTCTCCGACACCGACCGCGGCGCCAGCGCCCACAGCACCGACACGCTCTTCACCGGAGAGAACGTGATGTCGAACCCGGCGACCGCGGCGGTTTTCGGGCGCGAGTTCTTGGCCACCCATCCCGAGAGTTCCCGCGCATCCAGCGGCGCTCGACCGTACTGGTCGGTGAACATATCGGACGCCACATGGGTGCGGATCCGCATTTTTTCCGCCTCGGGAATGGCGTCGTGCGCGTCAAAACCGTGCGCGAAATTGTATTCGTGGAACGCGTTCGCGCAGCGTTTCCGGAACGCGGGTACCTCGGAATACACCGCGAACGGATTGCCTAATCGGGTCGCTTTCTCGGCGGCGCGGCCGGCGTCTTTGTGTTTGGCGCCGCGCCGGATCTGTTCGTCGTAGACCTCGGCTTCCATCACGGTGGCGTTCGGGTGCCTCCCCAGTCCGAACAGTGACTTCATCTGATCCTCGGTGACCTCACTACCTGCCGTGAGGCCGAGCGCGGCCAAACCGGTGCCAAACCAGCGGCCCGGGGATTCGCCTTCGGCGGAGTAGTAGTCGGCCAGGCTGGACCGGCCGCGAGAGCCATCGTCATTCGCGGCTACATTGCGCAGGTAATACTCGTAGCCGTTGCCTGCCACGACTTTATGGATTGTCGCGGTCATACCCCTATGAAGCGCACAATCCTGCAATGAAATTAAGGGGCCCAGTTCGCTGATTTTGTGGTAACTCCGCCAAACCTTCTGGTTGTTACCAAATGGTTATCCAAGATGAAAGAGGTCTGCTTGTGAAAATACGGGTGGAGGAGGTGATTTGGGGTGAGGTGCGGCGAAGGGGTGGTGTGAAAGGTGCGGGGTCGGGGTGTGTGCGGCGAAGCTGGATGGTGGGAGAGAAGGGAGGGCACGGATACGGAAGATGGTTCCGTGTCCGTGTCCGTGTCCGTGTCCGTGTCCGTGTCCGTGTCCGTGTCCGTGCCCGGGATCGCGAGTGGACTCGGGCCCGTCGCCGGGCGGCGCGGGCTGCTATCGCGGCTCGAGCAGTTGCCAGCCGACGGCCGCGCACGCATACGAGCGGTCGTCGAGGGCGACGACGTCACCGACCGAGAGCGACCGCAGGCCGCTGTCGTACCAGGCGCGGGTGTGCTCGGCGTCTTCGTCGCGCAGCGGGTGGCCATTGAACATGGCGAAGACACGGTCGAGGGCATGGGGGTCGCTGGCTGTGAGCGCGGTGTTCAGGGTGAGCGTGTAGGCGAGAGCGAGCGGCGCGCCCGGCTGGTATCCGGCGAAGGCGACGCGACTCTGGTTGAGGAACACCCGCACGTGCCGATTGAGGAGGGCGGGTGTGCGCCGGCGGAGGAACAAGATTCTGGAGCCGAGGGAAGTGAGATGGTGACGCAACGAGTTCTCCTGACGATCAGGTGGCAGGTGGCGGCCGGTCCGCCGCAGGGGTCGACACCGCGGCGGACCGGAGTCAATGGAGGGAAGGCCGCGGTGTCAGGCGGCGCGGTGCCCGTGTGCGCGCGGGGCGGCGACGCCGAGGTCGAGGCGGCACTGTGTGCAGTAGTTATCGGCATGCACGATCCCTGGCCGCGCGCAGGCGTCGCAGCGGCCGCTCCGCTGTCCCGCGACCAGTGCGGCAGGCCGCCGCCGGCGGACTGCGCTGAGCTGTGCGACGGGCCGCCGCTTGGGTGCCTTGAGGTTCCTCGCCATCCAGCGCGTGATGAGCCGCCAGGTCGGTCCGGTGTTGGCGGCGGCCGCGCGGATCCGGTCCAGCAGGGCCCACGCCTGCGCAGGGTGGGTGGCGGCGATGTAGGCACAGCGGGATTCGACGAACTCTCGCGTCCCCCACGGTGTGGGCAGTGCGGGAATGCCGGGGTGGCCGTCGGCGCGGCAGACATCGCAGAGCCCGTCGTCGCTGACCGTGCGACCGTCATGGATGTGAACCGCCCGCCGGTCGGATTCGGGGCGGTCGATCCAGCACCCGACACACGGCCAGCCGAGGTAGGGCACCATCGCGGCGAGGTCGTAGTCCAACCCGGAGCCCTGCCACGTGGACTCGGGAACATCGAGCTCGCTGTAGGGCAGGAAGATGTCGTAGTCTCTGGGGGCCGCGAGTCCGGTCCGGTGTGCTGCGAACCGTGTCTGGTCGGCGGGACTGATCCGCGGCCTCTGAGCAGGTGTGCGCCGACGGCGTGAGCGGGAAGGATGGCCATCGACCGGGCCTGCGTCGATGCCGTGGGCGCGCAGGAACTCCGATGCTTCAGCGTCGAGCGCGCTGTGGCGGCCGTATCGGGCCTGCTCGGCGTCGGCCGTTTCGGGGTCGAGGAGCTCGCGGACGCGGTCGGTGTAGTTTTCGGCGACGTGCAGGAAGTAGCTGCGATCCCACAGGTCGGCTTGCACATGGCCCCACACCAGGTGGCTGGGTTTCTGCGGATCCGGAGTCAGGGCGCTGTCACGGATGTCGGTCTCGGTGTCGACCGCGAACCATCGCTCGGCGGCGTAGGCGGCAAATTCGGCCTCGCCGCGCCGCGCGGTGCGGAGGTCGCGTTCGCGGTGGCGCAGGCTTATCGTCTCTGCCGGGGCCTGGGGAGAGCGGGCACGCCGGTAGCCGATGGCCTCGGGGCGCAATCGTGCAGCATCGGTAGCCGGGGAGGGGGTCGCGGTAAGGCGCTCACGCTCGCGGCGCTCTCGGATGGACCGGCGCACCCATTCGGCGGCCTCGATCGAGACCTCGCTGATCCCCGGCATACCTGGGAAGTGCAGGCCTGGGTCGGTGTCGGTGGTGTAGTCGATCACCATGGCCCGCAGTTCGGGACGGCTTTTAGCCAGCCACCCGAGCTGGCGCGCCGCCACCGGCCATGGATGGCGGGCCAGCAAGTCGGCGGCCCGCTCCAGGACCTCCCGTTCGGCCAGTGTTGTCAGGGCCAGTGCGTCGGTGAATCGTTTGCGGGCTCGGTCGGGGTCGATGTCGAGCAGGTAGTCGACCTCGCACAACGCGTCGGCGAACCGCGAGCCGGTAAGGCCGTCGGAGATGGTGTGGGTTGGGGTGAGAGCAGCGGTCATCACGATGTCCTGTCTGGTCGGAGAAACGACACCGCCCCGCGCCGGTCAGCTCGCGCACAACGGCACGAACCCCGGCACGGGGCTGGGTGGCTGGTCGGCTGACCCGCCTGAGTGCGGCCGACCGGGGTGGGGTTCCGACACGGCGCAGGGAACGCGCCCATGCGGGCGCCACCGAATTTCCGTGCACTCCCGGCCCTACCGGTGGGTTTGTGGCGGGCTGGGCCCTGAGGAAATTCGGTGGTGCCCGGGCGCGGGCCCGCAGCCGTGGCGGGAGCACACCCCGGTAGCACTCGGGAAGGCGGGACAGCCGGCCAGACGGCCAGCCCTACCTTCCCCTCACCACAACCCGGGTTCTCAGAACCCTGCGGCGCCGCTCCAGGCCTCGGTGCTTCCTGCGGCACCGACCGGTTTCCGTGACGTGCTGCCGCTGTTGTCATTGCGTTCACCAGTGCTGCGGCGGCTGGTGCGATGAACCTTCGCTGTTGCATACCGCAGCGAAGGGCCGACCTCGCCGACCTCGAGCTCGGTCGTACTACGGTTCTGCCCGTCCTGGGTTTGCCACCGGCGTTGTTTCAACCGTCCGGTGACGATCACTCGCGAGCCGCGGGTCACCGACTCGGCCAGGTTCTCCGCGGTCTCTCGCCAGGCGGTGCAGCGCATGAACACCGGCTCGGCATCGCGGTACTCGTCGGCGGCGCGGTCGAAGTACTGCGGGGTCGAGACGACGGTGAAGTTCGCTACCGCATGTCCCGCCGGGGTGAAACGGAGCTCGACATCGGCGGCGAGATTCCCGGTCAGTGTGAGGATTGTGTCTCCGTTCATATGTGTATCTCCTTTACTTCGGGAATGACGGGTGGTGTTCGCCGACCCTTCCTGATGTCGTGGGCACGTAGAGGGATGGCGCGGGGGTCTTGTCGCGTGCGGGGCGAATGGCGCGCCGCGCTCTGGCCGCTGCACGGTGCAGGGCTGGAGCGCGGTGCAGGTTGTGGCGACGGTGTTGGGTCAGGCGGCGATGTCGATGTCGTGGTGGTCGATGTCGCCGACAGCGGCCTGTTCGACGTCGACGAGCTTGAAGTCGTATTCGGGGCCGACCGTGTCGAGGTAGCGCAGGTATCGGCTGGTGGCGTCTGGGCTGTGGCGCCACAGTGTTTTGTCGATGTCGGTTTCGTGGGCGGCGAGTTCCATCGCGAGCAGCATCGTCGTGGCCCGGTTCGGCGAGGCGGCCTCGATTGCGGCGAGCAGGGTGCCGCGGCCGGCGGAAAGTCCGAGCAGGGTGCTGGCCAGGTCGAGGGCTTTGGTGTCGAGGGTGTGGGCGCGGGCTTGGGCGAGGAAGATCGTCGCTCCGGTGGGTGGGGTCGCTTTGGCGACCAGCCGCGGCAGCGTCTCGAGGCGGCGGTCTTTGGCGCCCTGGCCGCGCTTGTTGAGCTCGCGCACCATGCGCCGCTCGTGGCGGGCCTGTTCCTGTTCGGCGCGCGCCTGTTCCGCGGCGAGGCGGGTGTTTTTGGCGGCCTCGGCAGTGGGATCGGTGGCATAGTGCAGGCCACTGTCGGCGAGCTGGAGGGCGGGCAGGTAGTAGTGCGGGGTCCACCGGTCGGTGTATTCGACGGTGTCGGCGTGACGCAGTCCGTCGACGGGTGCGGCGGCGCTGTCGCCGCGAGTGCTCCAGTCGACGTCGGCGTGGTCGATGATCTCGCCGCTGGTGCGGTCGACCAGCAGTGCGTTCTCTTCGACGGTGAGGTAGACGACCCAACGGTGCGCGTCGGCGACGAGGGTGGACTCGTCGACCTCGCTGCTGTCGGCGGTGGCCAGATTCGCGGCCGGAATGTAGGCGGGCGCGGGACCGCTGGTGTCGGGTTCTTCGGTCAGTACGCCGAATCCGTAGGCGGCATAGGACAGGGCCGCGTTCAGTCGGGCGCGGGTTTCGGTGCGGTCGGCTTCGATCCGGTTGCGGATGTAGGTGAAGTTGTAGCGGGGCGCGTGGGACAGGCGTTCGACAGCGTCGGTGTCGCCGAGGTTTTCGTATTCGGCGATCACGGCGAGCTGGTCGAGGCTGTACTGGCGATTGCCGAGCAGGTCTTTGGCGGTGGCCGAGCGGCCGATGGCCGCGGCCTTCTTGATCTCGGCGCGGTTGCGCTGCAGCCCTTTCGCGACGCGGGTGACCGATGCGCCGAGGTCGAGCATCTGTGCGATCCCGGCCGCACGATCGCCATCGCTCAAGGGGACGCGGCGGTCGTTGAGGTTGATCTGCATCAACGTCCGGTTGATGCGCCGTTGGTTGTCGTCGGTATCGGTGGGGGCCTCGACGATCCACACCGGAATCTCGGTGAGGCCGACCGCACGGGCGATCAGGACACGCAGCTGCCCGTCGATCGCGTACACGGTGCCGTCGGGCTCACGCTCGGCACGGACCGGCAACCCGACACCGAACTCCCGGATGGAGGCCACCTCGTCGGGATGGTCGGCCAGGTCGAACGTTTTGCGGACATTGTCGGCGATGAGCACGTCGGCCGGATGCATATAGGCGGCTTCGGGCCGCGGCGACGCAGCGCCGGCCGCCGCGGACTGGGTGACGGTGGAGGTGGCGTCGGGGTCGGTGAGGACAGTGGCGATGGTCGAACTCAATGCGGGCTCCTTGGCTTCGAATGAATGACGTGCGGTGGTTTCGTCGGATCTGGTGAGGCCATTGCGTGTGTTTCGGGAGGACGGGTGCGTGTCAGGCGGCGGCGCGGTCGGCCGTTCGACGTGCGACGTTGACCGGCGCCAGGCGCAGGACACCGTCGTTGCTGTCGCGGTAGACCCAGTGCCGGGCCTGCCAGCCGGGGAACTGCTCACGCCACCGGTCGATGGTCGAGGTGTCGGGGAGAGTGGTGACGGCACCGGCTGAACCGAGGTGTTCGAGCCGGTCGTAGTCGGTGCGGGTCAGGGTGTCGAGGGTTGGATCGGGCACAGTAACTAGCCTCCGTTTCCGGATTTCGGGGGATGGGCGGGCGGATCGCGGTGGGGTCGTGTCCGGGTGTGGTCAAGCTGGCGGCGTAGTGGACGCGGTGGTGAAGGTTGTGAGGGCGTCGATGATCTGGGCGGAGTCGGTGGCCAGCCGCGCCGTGCCGTCGCCGATCATGTGGTGGCAGCCGGCCGACGCCGCGGAGAACACCGATCCGGGCGCGGCGAACACAGGCCGCCCGAGCGTGGCGGCCCAGAGGGCGGTGTTGCGGGCACCGCTGCGGAGCCCGCACTCCGGGATCACCACCGCGCGCGACAGCGCGGCGACGAGCCGGTTCCGGTGCACAAAGCGGTGTTTGGCGGCGATGGTGCCGGGCGGATACTCCGAGATGAGCAGACCGTGCTCGGTGATCCGATCGAACAGTTCGGTGTGGGCGGCGGGGTAGGTGCGGTCCACGCCGGTGGCCAGGACAGCGATCGTGGGCGCTTGCCGCACCAGCGCCGCCCGATGTGCAGCCGCATCCACACCGAACGCCCCACCAGACACCACGATCCAGCCTGCCGTGGTGAAATTCCCGGCGAAACCGGCGGTGACCTGGATGCCGTAGCCGCTGGCAGCACGTGCACCGACGACCGCGATCCGGGACCGCGCGATCAGATCGAGCCGTGTACTGCCGCGGACCCACAGCCCGAGCGGACTGGTCGTGGCCGTGCCGGCCGCGTCGAGCACTGCCAACGATTCACCAGGCCACTCCTGGTCATCGGGGGTCAGCAACCGGGCGCCACAGCGGTCGGCGCGGTCGAGGTCGCGTTCGGCGTGCTCGCCCGCCCCGGCGGAGAGGCCGGGCACCGCGCCGGAGTCGAGGCGCAACGCGACTTCTTCGATAGGGTGTGCGCGCAGTAAGGCATGCACGGCGTCTGCATGGGTGAGCGCGGCGCGCGCCACGGCCGCCCACGCCACCCGACGGCGCGGATCGACGGCGGGCGGGAGAAGAGAATCGGCCATTCTGGCTCCAGAGTTCATCGAAGACGACAACACCTGTGATCGCCGCCAGCAGGTGGGGTCAATGCGGGTCGCGTGACTGGCGGTGGACGAGAGAATGTGTGTGAGCTCAAGTCGAGGCTCGCGGTGACGATCACGGCACAGTGCGGTGGTCACGGGAAGGCGTCGCCGTCACCGAACAGTGTGCTGAGTGCTACCAGCGTGGCGAGCAGGTCTGCTGGTTGGCGGTCGGCGGTGCCCGGCGCAGCGTCACGGACTCGGCGGATCCTACGGAAAGTCGGGTGCCGCAGATCGATCCCGACTCCCGCTGGTGCGCGTTCAGTGCCGGGGTCGTCGACGAGGCGGTAGTCTGCCAACCCGATCTCGATCTCATACCAGGCCTCGGCCGGTTGGCCGACCCGCGGTGTTTCACCGGGATCGGGGTCGCTGCGGCTCCAGTATCGGCAGCCACAGGCAGGGTCGTCGCAGCGGGTGATCCGGTCGCGAGCGACCGGGTTGTAGCGGTGCGTGCGTCCGGCCAGCATCGGACACACCGCGGTGGAGTAGGTGCCGCATTCACGGTGGGTCGCGGGTTCTACCGCGATACCGCGCAGGTAGTCGGCAGGCCGCAGATACAACACCACGGGGTCTTCGAGCGGTCCGCCGCATATCTGACACAGTCGGTCGAGCAGGGCGGTGAGCAGCCGGGCGCGGTCGAGTTGACCCCACACCGGCCGCGACCGGTCACGGTGAGCCACAGCGACGTAGGGAACGACCATGCCTCGAGCGGATGGCGCGGAGGCCAACCGCTCCGGGACGGTCTCGGGACCGTCAGTGGGTTGAGAGGACGAGGGATTCATGAGCACCTCAAATCCGATGAGAGGAAACGCACGCGCTCCGGAGCGGGCATCGATACCCGCCCGGCGCGGGTGTGAGTTCAGGCGGCGTCGTATTCGTTGAGCCAGTTGCGCACGTCGAGGTCGGCGTAGCGCTCCACGCCGTCGAGATCAGGGCACACGCATGCGGGGAATTCGCGCCAGCAGTCCTCGCAGTGCCCGCAGGAGGGGCAGTGCGACCCGAACTTGTCGGGGTCGAACTCCCCACATGCCTCGCACCGGTCTCCTGACTCCTCCCACAGGCCCCATCGGTAGGAGTCGTTGGAGTACCAGCTGCCCTCGACCCAGTGCCCGCGGTGCTCGTTGAAGATGTAAGCCTGGTGTTTGTAGGCGGGATCGACGGTGAGCAGCACCATCTTGTCGCTGCCCAGCCAGCGCTCCAGTCGTTCGCGGCCGGCCCACGAGTCCAGCGATCCGAACGGAGTGGTGGGGAGGAAGTCCTCGGCGGCGATGCGGGTATCCGAACGCGGATCGCCGTTCGCCGGGTGCACCTGTTTGGGCAGGATCCCGTTGTGCGCCAGCACCGTGCGTTCGTCCCCACCGACTCGGAAAGGATGACAGTTGGTGAGGTCTTGGGCGCCGTGGGTGGCCAGCCGGGAATGGAACAAGGCCGGTCCGTCGGGGTAGCGGTCGCGGAGCTGGGCGAATTCGGCGATGACGGTGGTGGCGTCGAGACCGTGCCCGGCGCCGATTCCGGTGTCGGTGAGTACGGCGTAGCCGTGGCCGTCGGGGTTGACCAGCGCGCCGCGCATCAGCATGTCGGTGTCCGGGGTGATACCGGGTTTGATGAAGGTCAGGATGCACATGCGAGGTCCTCGAGTTCGGCAGACAGGGCGGCGTACTGCGGGCGCGTGGCGATCCAGGAGGTGAACGCGGGCCATTCCCAGCCGCGGCGCCGCGCGATCTGCGCTGCGGTCAGCCCGCGGGTGTATTCGACCGACGCGTCAGCGAAGGCGAGTGCTGCCATAACCTGCTGGCGGTGCAGTGAGCTGGCGAAGATCCGCAGCTCGAAGGTGTGTTCGGGTTGGACGTTGATGGCCTCGTAGCGCAGGCCGTGACGGTCGCCCCTGGCATAGCCGGCCATCTGCTCACGGGTGTGGTCGCCGAATTCGGCCCACTGGGGGGAGCTGCGGCGTGCCAGGGTGGTGACGGGGACCTGGTTGCGGTAGACGAATTTCATCCACCGATAGATGTGGGCGGGGGAGTCGAATCCGGCTCGGGACACGTGGACGTGGATGCCGACCTCGTCGTCGGTGTAGGCACCCAGCAGCCGCAGTCGAGGTAGCAGTGACCATGGGAACTCGGTGCGCGCGTAGGCGTAGTCCATCGGGTGCGTGACGAGTTCGAATCCGCAGGATCCGATGGAGGAGTCGGTTTTGAGGTAGCCGAGATCCCCGAGTTCCGCGAGCGTGGCCTCGACGGCGTCGGTGAGTCCGCGGCTGGGGGTTTTCAGTTCCAGTTCCAGGCCCAGGAACAGCGGGCCGCGGCCGTGGAAGACGGGGGCGGGTTTGTAGTCGTAGCTGCGGATCTCGTCGTGGCTGGGGTGGTCGAGTTCGCAGGATGAGCAGTAGTCCTCGCTCCACCGGATGAGGGTGTAGCAGTCCTCGCAGTCGTGGTAGTCGTCGCGTCGGCAGGTGCTGCAGACGTCGTTGCCGCCCTCGACCGATGTGGTGTCGTGGCAGCGGTCGTTGCAGTCGTCGCAGACCGGGTAGTCGTCGGCGCAGTCGTCGCAGACGTCGCCCCCGCCGATGATGGCGGTGACGGAGCGGGTGTGAAGATGGCAGTCACCGCACTCCGACCAGTCACCGGCGCAGTCCGGGCACAGCTGGGTGTCGACGACGGTGCGCAGCGGCTCGCGGGTGCGTTCGCTGCACTGGTCGCAATACACCGCGTCGGTAGCGCAGTCCGGGCACAACGATTCACCGTCGATTACTGTCGCGTCCTGGTCAGGAGGGATGGCGTGGGAGCAGTCGTCACAGACGACCGGGGTGAGCAATGATGCGGCCATGGGCAGATCACGACCTTTCGGGTGTGCGGATCGAAGGGGCGCCGAGCTGACAAAGCCCCGCTGCCAAGCCCGGGGTGGGCGGTGGCGGCGGGGCCGTGGGTTTGCGATCGGTTCGGAACAAATGCGGGTTGTTGCTGAACGCTGGGAGGGTGCGTGCGGCGAGTCGCAAGCGATGTCAGTGGGGCTGGGCGTGTGGCGCGAGCACCCGAGTGCAGGCGCAGTGCGGGAATGCGGCTTCGCAGGCGAAGCACCAGCCGCACCGGGTGCAGAAGCGGCCGACCCGGTCGAGGTCCAGGCGTAGGCAGTACCGGCACACCGCCCGTTGCATCCGGATCCGGTAGGCGGTCTTGTAGGTGGTGTTGGAGTACCAGATCCCGTACTCCCAGACTCCGGCCTGTTCCCCGAAGATGTAGGCGGAGTGTTCGTAGGAGGGGTCGATGGTGAGCAGCACGAGCTTGCTCGAACCCAGCCACGACTCCAGGCCCCGGGCACCGCGGTGGGTGTCGATCGACCCGAACGGCATCGCGGGCAGATAGTCCTCCGCGGCGATCCGGGTATCCGAGCGCCGGTCGAAGGATCGAGGCCACACCCGTTTGGGCAGGGTCCCGTTGTGCGCCAGCACTGTGCGGGCATCGCCGCCGAGCCGGAACGGATGGCAGTTGTCCACCCCGTGCACTCCTCGGGTGGCGTAGCGGGAATGAAACAACGCCGGTCCTGTGGGGTAGAGCTCGCGGATGGTGAGGAACCGGTCGATTACCTTGTCGGCGCGCATCCCGCGGCCGACGATGATGCGATGTTCGGATTCGGCGATCACGGCGAACCCGTGCCCGTGCGGGTGGACCGCCGCTCCGAGCCGCAACGGCATCGGGTCAGGCGCGATGCCGGCGGGGAAGTAGGTCAGCAGGCACATGCCAGGGCCTCCATCTCCGCGGCCAGTGGCGCGTACTCGGGGCGATTGGCGGCCCAGGCGGCGAACCGTGGCCACTCCCACGCGCCGGCCCGGATGTCGGGGATGCGCAGGTGGCGGGTGTAGTCGATGGAGGCGGCAGTGAAGGCCAGAGCCGCGTGCACCTGCCCTAGGTCCAGTGAGCTGGCGAACACCCGCAGCTCCAGGGTGTGGCGAGGGTGGGGGTTGATCGCCTGGTACCGGTCCAACCCGGCCGCGTGCTTGTGGTCCTTGACGGTGTCGCGCGCCCGCGCCCGAGCGGCTCTATCGAACGGCGCATACCGCGACCGCCGGCGCGCAAGAATGGAGACCGCGTCCTCGTTGCGATACAACAGCTTCATCCAGCGGTACACATGGGCCGGGGAGTCGAACCCGGCACGGCTGGCATGCACATGCAGCCCCACCGTGTCATCGGTCCAGCACCCGAGCTCATCGAGTTCGCTGAGCAGGATCCAGGGGAACTCGTCGACCGCGTACTGATACGACAAGGGATGACTGACGATCTCGAATCCGGTGGGGTGGATCGAGGAATCGTTCTTCAGGTACCCGAGCCGGCCCAACCGGGTCGTGGCCGCGGCGACGGCATCGTTGTAGCGGTTCTGGGGAACGATGACCTCGAGCTCCAATCCCAGATACAACGGGCCATCGCCGTGGAAGCGGGGGTCGGGTTTGTAGCTGTAGGCCCGCACCCGCTGCGGGTATGCGCACAGGTCGCACGATCCGTTGGCGCGCAGCAATGTCTCGCACCGAGGGCATTCGGTGTAGCGGGTCTGGGCGCAGCGGGTGCAGGCGCGGAAGCCGCCGGACAGGTACCTGCTGGAAATACTGAATCGGTTACATCCGAAGCAGGAGTCGAAGAAGCTGTCGGCGCATCGATGGCAGACCGCCTCATCGGTGTCGGTCCGCGCCCCGGGACCGGTGAGTTCTTCACACGACACGCACGGCAGGTAGCCGGCTACGCAGCGGCCGCACAGTTGCATATTGCCGGCGGTCGAGGTGAGGGTGAGTGCGGGTTCGCGGCACCCGGCGCAGTAACGCAGTTCGGCAAAGCAGGGGCGGCAGACGGGGTCGGTGCCGGATCCGACCGGGCACACCGCGAGGCGGTCTGCCCGGTGGCAGACCGGGCAGGGAATCGAGGACATGGTGTCGGGCATGTGTAATGCGCCTTCCGGAAGACGATGAGACGCCAGGCCACCTGCGTGGTTGCGTGCTGGCGACACGGACAGCCGGTCGGGCAGCGACCGGTCCTGAAGAAGACCGACGGGTGCACAACAGCTGGAGACCCGGGAGATTCGACGGGTTCGAGTAGGGACGGGGGCCTTGTCGCACGCGGTGGTCGATTTGTGTGCCAGATGCGGGTCGGGGACACTTGTGGCCCCGACCCGCGTGGGGTGCCTCGCCGGCGAGAAGGGCTGCAGCACAACAGGTGAAGGCTGTATGCACAAGTGGTGGTCGTTTATCCCAGCTCTTAGGAGGATCAGAGTTCGTGGCTCGGGTCAGCGTGCGCACGTCTGAAGCCGCTGATTGGAAACGTCCGTACGGCAGGGTCGGCAGGACGGGCTGTTGAGCGACATGCCGTTGCAGTTCACTGCTGGCCAGGACCAGTGCTGAGCGGCGGGATCTCGATGCCGTCTGCTGCCATGGCCTCACGGGCATGTTGGGCGAGGGTGTGCATCCGGCCAGAGGGCAAGGCGCAGTCCAACGCCGCGCGCAACAGCCCGGCCAAAGTGTGGTTGTCGTCAGCGGTGAGGGCGGTATCGATCGCGATGGCGGCGAGGACACCGTCCCCGCGGTGGTACGCGAAGAACGCCAGGACTGCGGCGGCGTGAGCTCGGTCTGCGCCGGTCAAGGCGCGAGTCAGCGTCGTGGCCAGCTGTTCGGCAGCATCGGCGTGGATGGTGCCGGCCAAAGCGAGGGTGGCATCGCGGATTGTGCTCTCGTGCCACGCAACGGCGACGTCGGCGAGGCTGCGTGGGGTCGGTTCGGTGCCGGAGTGCAGTGCGGCCACTGTGCGGAGCACGGTCTGGACACCGGCACGGCTACGCACCTGCGGGTCACCACCCTGGCCGACATCGACATCGCTCAGGTGCCGGGTGATGTCGGCGGTCAAGTCGGGGAGCGGGGTGAGGAGCGCCTCGATCGCACGACGGTCGGGATGGAGCTGTCGGCCCGCGTAGACGCGATTCAACGCGACCAGGGTCATGGTCGGGTCGGGCAGAGTCCCGTCGCGGTGTGGCGGTCGCAGACTGTGCCAGCGTTGCCCGGTAGCGATGCGACCCACTGCCCAGGCGCCTTTGACCTCGATACCGCTCTCTTCGAGCCGATCCTGAAGCGCGAGCAGGACAAGGTCGACAGGAGTGGGCGGGCGACGCCGGTCGTCGATGACGACGGCCAGGACCGCGTCGGCGCCATTGGCGGTGCACGCCTGCTCGACGGAGTCGACCACGTGCTGTGCGTCGTGGAGGTCGCAGCGGATGATGGCTTCGAGGAGGCCACCCCGCCGGTCGGGTTGCATGCTCAGCACAGCCACGACCAAGGATCGGTGTGGGGTGAAGCCGAGCATTGCGGGAATCGAAGCGATGAACTCGCCTGGATCATCGAGCCGCGGAACTCGGTCTGGTGCGGCGCTGGCGGGTTGGTTCTGATTAGTCATGGGTCCTCTCCAGGGGGCGGGGGTTGGGCACAGATGTGTCGGAGCAGGAGCGGAAGGGATGAGCGCTGCGGCGCGCAGCGGTGGAGAGATCGCCGGTGTGTACGTCGGCGTAGACTGGGAGGCGGGAATGATCAGGCTGGCGGGCTGGGCAGGAGCTCGTGATGGCCACTCAGAAACGCGGTGGGCGCGCACCGGAAGTCGTTGAGCGCTTGGAGCGCTCCCGGGACCGATTACTTCAACGGCGGGCGCGGGAGCGTCAGCGGGAGAACGAGATCAAGGCCGCCGTCGCGCAATACATCGACGCATGGCAGTCGACCAAGGCGCTGATAGCAGGGCGTGACACCGAGATCGAGAAGCTACGCACCCAGATCGCCGAACTCGAAAATGCATGCGCGCATCAAGTGGCGCTTCAGCGTGCCCGGCAAGCGACGGCTGCGGCCGCGATCAAGCAGTATGGTGAATCCGACGAGGCGATCGCCGAGCTGCTCGAAATCACCACCCGGGAGGTCCGTCAACTCCTGACGGCGGCGCGCACGAGTACCGGCGGCGAGCGTACTGAAAGACAGCAGAAACCGGTCGATATAGGGGAGCGGCGGGAGTCTGTGCCTCATGTAGACAGTGGTGAAGGTAGGACAGGTCAGCCTGAAGCGACCGAGGCGGACGGTGCAAACCGCACCGACAGGATGTGATGCCAGATTGCGCCGTGTTCGGCGTCGGATCCGTTCAGGCGCGCGCGTAGCGTCCGGCGTTCCAGACAAACCACTGGAACTGTGGTGGGGCGAACCCCTGCCTGGCCGGCACCGCGGGTGAGGGGGAGATGGGCCAGTATGCCAATCCGCAGCGGTGGCAGTACCAGGCCGAACTCCACACCGCCCACGCCGCGGGGCGTCCCCGTCGAATCTTTGCGTTGTCGTGGGCGCGAAGCGCGGCGAGAATGAAAAGGATTCCGGCTGGAAGGGTCAGAATTCCGAGGAAGCAGACAACAAACAGGAGACTGCTCAACAGATCCTCCCCTGAGGAAAACCCTCCTGCTGTCGCCGGGGCAAACCACAGCAGTCCTGGGATTAATAACACCAGGCCCCATCGGATAAGTCGGCCTATTGGTTGTTCTGAGGGCCCCATTGGTAGGGCGCGAACGAGGGCACTGGTGTGGCTGTGTTCGGTGTCGGAGGTGCCGATCATAGGGACAAGCCCGTGGGTGGTGACGCCGGCGCCGGTGTAGGTGCTGCTGCTGTAGCTGGTCGATACTCCGTCGGCGTGCAGGGCGGGAACGCTTTGCACAAGCTCAAGGCTGCTGCAGTGCGGGCAGGTGATATCGGTTTCCATGCGGGCCTCCCCCTTGTCCGCTTGGGCAACCAGAAAAACGGGAGCGAAGCGAAGCAGACCTCAGGGCACTCGGAAGAACACTGGTCCTGTCCATCCAACACCGCTCGCTCGTCGATGTCGAGACTCGAATTGCATGCCATGCGAGTCTCGACGCGCGCTCATTCGATGAGGAAGCTGGTCGTGGGGGAGACGATATGGTCCGCTGCGGGCTGCGTCGAATCGGTTTCGGTGGTGCCGACGGGGGCGGTCGGCACTCTGAAATTGCCGTCCTCGAGTGCCTCGGGGTCGGACGCTGTCGAGCTGGGAATGTTCTCTGTAGCGCAGATATCCGCGTCGCGGAGAATACGGCTGATCGTCGAGCGACTCCGGTCCAGTTCAGCGGCGATTCGAGTCGGGTTCCACCCGTCGATGTGATGGTGGGTCAGCGCTTTGGCGACCAGGTCGGGGTCGCGGCGGCCGATTCGGTCGCGTGCGCACAGGGCGTAGGCGACTGCAGTGATCTGCTCGGCGGTGAGCACGCGTTTGGGCTGTGTACGGCCGGCGTGCTGAGTGCGCCGACCGCGTGCGGGGGTGCGCACAGGCGTGCTTCGTGATGTCGTTGCGCCGAAACCGCTGGTGGTCGGCAACGTTGGGTGGGCGGGCTTAGGTCCTGTGGCGCCTGGTTGTTGCTGTGTGTCGGTGGTGCGTGCGTTGGAATGTGCCAGCGCTAGCAGGGCAACGGTGGCTTGGGCCATGGACCCTTCGATGATCAGTGGCCACAGCCATGCCTCTCGGGCGGGGATTCCGGCGGTAACCGCGAGCGCACGCAGGGCAGTGAAAGAGAGCCAGAACGCGCCCGCGGCGATCAGTGCTGTCATGGCGGTCGCGACCAGGTGCGTGCCGCGGGCACGGGCGTGTGCACGCAACAGCAACGCCACCCCGTGCACGGCCGCGAGTAACGCCAGAGGCGGGATGACCGCGACTGCGGCCGCCAGCATCGGCAGCGTGGGTGCGTGCAGGAGGGCGTGCAGAGCGTTGCCGGTGATACTGACCGCGGCGGCAGCGATGAGTACCGCCCAAAAGAAAGTGTGCGTACGCGGCGGCCGCACTGCCGCCTGCTGTGCACGGTGACTATCGAGATCGTGATCGGGTGTGGTCGGGTCGGCGTGCACTGGAGAGTCCCTTCTGGGGCGGTCACGTGATAGGTGGCCAGGAAGCCGGCACGCAGAGTCGGGATACCGGCTGGCTAATGAGTTCGTCGAGGCGAGGACAGCGTGCGGGATGACCTTCCGGACGAGTCGAGTGTCGGCATTGCTGACGTTCGCGCTGGACAGTCGCGCCGCTACTGGAGCCGTCGGTGCCAGGCGACAGAGTGCGCCCTACCCGTCGATGCTGGTCGCTTGGCCGAGCCATCCCGGGCCACGGCATGATCGAGTACATGCCTACCGTCGGCCGGCCAGAAGAGCCTGAATCCGCTCCGAGGTTCACGCCGGAGTGTCGTCTGGTACCCGAGTCGAGTCGGTATGCACGGAAGGTCGTTCGGGACCTGCGCTACAACAACAGCGATCTCACCATCGCTATTCAAGGCCCTGGCTTCTCGTTCGCCCAGGTCGTGATGGGGTTCCGGGTGCTGGATGAGGGAGACCTCATCGAGTACTGGAACACCTACAGCGAACCTCGTGGATGGCTGTGGGAAGTCGAGCGAGGCGGCTGGCTGGAGCTTGAGCGCACGCGCCCCACTTTTTGGAGGGGCGAGCAGGGCAGTATCCGCGAGTACTTCCTCGTCGATGACCACTGCATCAATATCCTGACGTGGGCTCCGCCTGAGATCATCGATCTCGGCGCCGACCCGACGAGGAGCAAAGAGTGAGACTCCTGGTGGCTTGAGCGTGCGTGTGCCCACGTGCCATCGTCCGGCGAAGTGCCGCGCCACGATCAGAAGGGCCGCCTGCGTCGCCCTGGGCCGGCACGGGCACCGCACCCCACCGCTGCAATGTCTGCGGATACCGGCCGGGTGACGGGCCTCGCGAGAAGGAGGATCGCTGACTATGGGAGGAGCGCAAGGAAGGATCGACGCGTAACTGGTGCCCCGGCCCTCCCGGATCTCGAATTCCAACGCACCCCTTGAGCTGGGGTGTTGCGAAGACCACGAGAACCCAAAAAGTCGTACCGGGGCGCCAACATCGCCCCGGTACGACATTGCAGTATGAGCTTGCGGAACCAGCTGCTTGGCCGGAACGTCTATTTCCGCATGACATTCGAGATGCATCCGATCCTGCGCTACGAGCCGCCGCTCACCGGCGACCGCAGTGTGTCAATAGACAGCTCCGAGGCATGGCGGGGCTGGGTCGACGAACGTCACAAGGCTCCGGAACCTACTGCTCCCGAGACCGATGAGCGAGAGCCTTCGTGATCAGGTCGCGAGCGTCGCGCCCCGTCATGGCCTGCTTTGCCAGGATCTCGAATGCCCGCCCGTAGGTCGCGATCTCACGCGGTTGAGTGATTGTCAGCTCCGCAGTCACGTTCTCCACCATCACCATCCGGTTGTCGAACATCGCGAAGTTGTAGCTGGGGACTCGGTAGTTCGCCTCACCGGGCACGATGCCGAAGTGCACCCGAGGCATCCCCAGGACGGCGAGCAGGCGGTCCAGCTGCCCGGTCATGATCCGGTCGTCACCGACGGTGGTGCGCAGAGCCTGCTCGCCGATCACGAAATGGAATGTGTGGTCGCGCCGATACAGGATCTGCTGGCGTTCCATCCTCTTGGAGACGCCTTCGTCCACGTCGTTCGGTACGCCCTGGAACTCGATCACGTTCCGCAGGATCTCTTCGGCGTACTCCGCGGTTTGCAGCAGTCCGGGCACCAGAAACGGGTGGAAGACCCGCATGAACGCGGCTTCTGCCTCGATGCGCAGTGTGGCCTGCTGGCGACGTTTCGTGCCCGAGCCGAGCAGCCGCCGCCACTCCAGATAAGCCGACTCGATATTGCGGACCGTGGCGATCAGATCCGCCAACTGCCCTTCCGAACCGGTGTGCGCGCACCATGCTCTGATGTCGGCTTCTGCGGGTTTGGTCTTGCCGTACTCGATTTTGGAGACTTTCGTCTGGTGCCAGCCGGCGAGGCGTGCCAGCTCGGTCCCGGTGAGCCCGGCATCCTGGCGAAGCTCCCGGAGCCGAGCTCCGAGAGCCTCCTTCGACTCGTCGATCGAATTCGTCACCTGTCGGGGTATTCCCGTAGCGGCACCGCCATCGACCATACACGTTCTTTCACCGTTCGAATGTAGGCGACGATCTGCGGATCGGTGGTGACCGCACCGCCAACCCATCGCCCGCCGGGTTCGAACACGGTGAACGCGACAGTCGAGTCATCGAATAGCCACCAGTCATCGGTGGTCAATTCATCGGGCGCGATGAGATGCCGTGACAGGTAGCGGACGTCTTCGCCGGCCTCAGCGTTGAGCTGGGCTACATGCCGGGCATAGCGGGTGTAGTTGTTGTGCGGCACAGAGACGACCCGGGCCCGGTTGACTGCCACGCCCCGCGCGGTCGTCTCCCGGACGTGTTCAAGCCACGGCTGGAACCACTCGTAGTCCTCCGGCTCGCCCGCCAGGAAACGCACGACCGGCGGGTAGTCCGCAGGATAGTAGTCGTCCTTCACCTCGAGGTGGAACGCTTCGCGCTTGGCCTCCCGGAACAAGTTCAGAAATGAATCATCCTGCGTCAGCAGCATGGCCGTAGAACTCCCTTCCGGTCCGGGGCACCTCGATGCAGGTCTCGTCCGGGTAGACATCCATCTGAGCCAGCGTCGCAGGGTCGGTCACCGGCGCCCCACTCAGATGGAACGTGCCGCGACCGGTGTCGGTCAGCAGCGCGCCGATATAGGTGTCGGGCTCGGCGAAACCAGTGAGCAGATGGGGAATCTCGACCGTTCCAGGTCTGTCGGTCTTCCACCCTTGCACCACATAACTGCCCTGGTCGGTGGCGTACAGGCTGGGGCAGCCGCCGCCTTCGGTGCCGCCTTTGCCGAGGAACTGTAACCGCATGATGTGACCTCCATTAGTGTCATGCGTGCTTATGCTCGCGCTGATTCGATGATCGCTCAAAGTTGCCGGTAATGTAATGCGAAGTAGTTTTTCAAGCATGTCGGAGCATGATCATGGACCTGCATGGTCGAGGTTCTCTACCGTCGGTGACCAGTCACCCGGTAGTCGCCTCGTGCCGCTGTCGCCGACCTCCGGGTGACCTCCCGACCAATCCCTGGACCCGTGAGGTGACCCCATGGGCGAAACTCTCCCACCACTGCCGACACGACCACCAAAACGCTGGGTAGAGGCCGCGCCGCTGAGGTACTGGCACACCAGCCGACGCAGCAACCGCGCACTACTGGAACGGATCGCCTACCGGTTAAGGGCATCATCAAACACCTACCCGGCGCACCACTGCCGCAGCACCGCACCGATCCGCGGGTACGTGCACGCCCATCAGGTGATGGCCGTCCACGTCGGGCACCGCTGCGGCCGCTACACAGAGGCGGCCCGGTTCATCGGGGCGGTGGCGACATGACCGAAACCCGTGCGCTCGGGGTGCGTGCGCCGGTCGGGGTGGACACCAGCCGCCCGAGCATGGCGCGGCTGTGCAACTGGATGCTCGGCGGGAAAGACAACTACGCCCGAGAACGGGAAATCGGGCAGCAACTCGACGCGGTCGCACCCAGTCAGCGGGCTGGAGCGTGGGCGTCCCGGCAGTTCCAGCAGCGGGCGGTGCGGTACCTCATCGAGACTGCGGGGGTGCGGCAATTCCTCGATATCGGCGCAGGCCTGCCTATCCCGGAGCCGCACCAGGTGAACACCCATCAGGCGGCCGCGCATCTGCACCCGCTGCCGGAGGCGGACCGCCCGACGGTCGTCTATGTCGACCACGACCCGGTTTGTATCGCGCACGGCCGCGTGCTGCTGGAGACCACCGACCAGTCCCATTACGTGCGAGGAGATCTGCTCGACCCAAACTTGGCGGAGTCGGAGGCCGCGACCTACCTCGAGCTGGACCGCCCGATCGGTGTGCTGTTGTGCGGGGTCCTGCATCACGTCGGTGAGGGGCTCGACCCCGCCGCTGTGGTGCGCGGTTGGATCGACGCGGTACCTGGCGGGTCGTACTTTCTACTCACCCACCAATGGAATCCCGGTGACGGGACACGGTCGGCTACTGCGGCCGCAGGCTGTGAGGACCGGTATCTCGACCTGATGGGTTCGGGCTGGTACCGGTCGCGCGCAGAGATCTCCGCCCTCTTCGATGGATTGCACGTACTCGAACCCGGTCTGGTAGTGCCAGGGGAGTGGTGGCCGACCGGACCGGTCCGCAAGTTCCCGACGATCGCGGAAGGGCTCATCTTGGTGGGGGTCGGCCGCAAACCGTGACTGTAGAGGGTCGGCTCCCACACCCCGAACAGGACCGATCGCCGCCAGGCTGCCACTACGAACTGCAACGCCGACGACGTCGGCTTGGTGGCGCAGTCGAGTCCAACTCTTCGGCATCGAAAGTGTCGACGCGCAGCCTTCGAGCCCATCCACCCGCGTCAGCAGCTCTGCAGCACCTGCCCGAGTGCGTCCTTCTCGGCCGGCTGGAGGGTCAATTGCCACTGGGCTTTCACTGCCACCCACATTTGTGCGTAGGTGCAGCGGTATCCGGCGCTCGGCGGAAACCATTGACTGGTATCTTGATCGCCCTTGGAGCGATTGGACGAAGCGGTGACCGCGATCAGCTGGGGATTGTCAAGGTCATTGGCGAACCGCTCCCGCTGGTCGGCGCTCCATTCGTTCGCGCCGGACCGCCAGGCTTCGGCGAGCGGAACGACATGGTCGATATCGATATCGGCGGGATCGGTCGTCGTCTGCTCGTCGTAGAGGGAGTGCCAGCTCCCGGCTGTGGGGCGGCACTGGGAATCGACCGTCACGCTGTCTCCGTCGCGCTGCAGGACGGTCTCACGAGTGGTGCATTCTCCGGAGGTGTTCCAGTGCGGGAACGCGTCGCGGGAATAGCCGCTGAGCGACCCTTCCTCGGCGACCGTAAGCCCATTCAGCAGTGTGCGAGCGGCGTCAGGGGTCGGAATGCCCGGCGGCTCGGCCACTACGCTCGCGGGCTGCGTGAGCCACATGGCGGCTGCAGTGGCCACCACTGCACGTGCAAATGCTGGGAGCGCTCTCATGCCTGTCTCCAGGATTCAAAATGTCCAGGGGTACGGATACGTAGAGGCACACCGTAGCGGGTCGCCGCGACTGCGAGATGGATATGCGGTAGCCATGGTCTGTCCACTGAGAGCCTCTGTGCGACAGCCGCGTACTGCGCATATGCAGGGTGGGAGACTCGAGCTCGACTATGACAGGCAAATTTGCGCTCCTAGGAAATTCGAATGTCGAGTGGATCGGCTCAGGGGCGCCACCCAGTTCACCATGGTCAGATTCGCGTTAGCTCAAATGCTTGGCCCGTTTCGGGATATGCTCAGGTTCAAGCAATCTGGTTCGGAGAAGCTCGCGAGCGAGCTCCCGGACCGTCCACCGTCGGGCATGTGGGTGGTCTGCGGTGTAGGGGGCGAGTATGGAACCGGTGACGTTGGTCGTGGCTGCCGTCGCAGCAGGTGCGGCAGCGGGGTTGGGCGGCGCTGCCGAACAGACCATCGCGGATTCGTATCAGGCGATCAAACAATTGATCGCACGACGGTACGCATCGGTGGATGTCGATGTGGTGGAACGGGCGCCGGATTCGTTCAACAGGCGAGCAGTCCTTGCCGAAGAACTCCAGGGCGCCGGCGCCGGCGAAGACGACGAACTCCGAGCGATCGCGGGCCGACTGTTGGTGGCCGTTCATCGACACGCACCCCACGCCGCCGGTGTGGTCGGTGTCGAACTGCGCGAAATCCGCGCAGGCGAGCTGGCGATCACCGATGTCGCTTCCGACGGTACCGGTGTGGTGGTTGAGAGCGCCGCGGTCGATGGCACGATGACCATCAGCGGAGTCCGGGCCGGCAGCGGGTATCGCCAGTTCCCTTCGTCGGCGCGGTAGGCGCAGGGCGGGACCCTGCTGCGCCGGAAATATCCTCCGCTGTAGCGATCCGCGGCGCCGACGTTGGTCGTGACCTGGCGGTTCACTACACGGTGCAGCAACCACCCCCGCCGTTCTCTAGGCTGACCGGCACCCTGCCACGTGGCGTAGGGACGCTGGTGGGGCGAGGCATCGAGCTGGCCCGGATCGTCCAGGCCGCAGGTCCAGGGCGGGTGGTATCGGTTCATACCGTCGACGGGATGGCCGGTATCGGCAAAACCGCGCTGGTTACGCGCGCAGCGCACGAGCTGGCACCGTGGTTTCCCGATGGGCAGTACTTCGTCGAACTGCATGCCCACACCCCCGGGCAGACGCCGACAGACCCCGCCGATGTCCTGGCGAGGCTGCTGGTCGCTGTGGGTGTCGACTCCCGGTACCTGCCGGAGACCGTGGTGCGGCGCCGGGATCTGTGGTTGGACCGGGTCGCCGGCAAGAAGATCCTGCTGGTGCTCGACGATGCTCTCGACCATGCGCAAATCGAGCCGCTCCTGCCTGGGACGGGTTCGTGCCTGACGCTGATCACCAGCAGGCGCCACCTGACTGCACTCGACAACGCTGTCCCGCTGGCATTGGACGTGCTCGAACCCCTGGCAGCAGTCGACCTGTTCCTCACTCTCGCTCATCGCCAAGCGGTCACTGACGACGAACGCGCCGCGGTGGAATCGATCGTCGCGCTCTGTGGTTACCTGCCGCTGGCGATCGTGTTGCTAGCGGGGCGGCTGGCCCACCATCCGGCATGGAACATTCTCGGTCTCGCGGACAACTTCACCGCGGCGCACGACCGCCTCGATGAACTCGAGGCGGGTCCGCGGGCCGTCAGGGTCGCGTTCGCGACGTCGTATAAAGACCTGCCACCCGAGCACCAGCGAATGTTCCGGCGTCTGGGCCTACACCCAGGAGCCGACTTCGACGCACATGCCGCAGCCGCACTGTCCGGGGTTTCGGTCCGCGAAGCCCGACTCCAGCTCGAAGCCTTCTACACCGATCACCTGGTAGAGGAAACTCAGTCCGGTCGATACCGCCTGCACGATCTGCTGCGCGCCTACGCCAGGACACAAGCCCACGCCGACGACACCGCCTCCGTGATCGAAGCGCTGATGGACTACTACCGAGACAGTGCAATCGCCGCTGACTGGTACGTGGCGCGCAGCACCCGCCCCACCATCCATCCAGCCGCCGCCCCCCGATCGCCGGTAGCGCGCGAGTTCGATAACGAGACCCAAGCGCTGGCCTGGATGCGGATCGAGCGCGAGAATTTGCTGGCCTGTCTCGATTACGCCGCCGAGCACGCCCCTCGGCGCGTGGTGGAGCTGACCGAAGTGCTGGCAGGCCTGTTCGAATGTGACGGCCCCCCCTCGCTCAGGCAGCCACCTTGCACGAATACGCCCTGATTGCCGCCCGCCACCTCGGGGACCGGCTGGGTGAAGCCAATTGCCTCACCAACCTCGGTCGTGTGCGCGAGTGGAATGGGGACTATCCTCAAGCTACTGGGCTGTATGAGCAGGCGCTGGCCCGCTACCGTGAGCTGGGTAGCCCGATCGGGGAGGCGAACTCGCTGGCCAATCTCGGCAGCGTGCGCCGGCTCACCGGTGACTACATGCGGGCGGCCGATCTACACCGGCAGGCGCTGAACCAGTACCGGGTTCTCGGTAACCGCGTCGGCGAGGCCTATACGCTGATGATTCTCGGGCTCACCTACAGCGAAACCAGCGACTACACCGAATCTGCCGACCTCTACCGGCAGGCACTGGAGCGCTTTCGCGAACTGGGAAATCGCATCGGCAGAGCCAGAACTTTGGCCAACCTCGGCGAAGTACTCAAACGCACCGGCGCCTTCTCGGAATCGGTTGACATGCATCAACAGGCGCTGGCTCTGTTCCGCGAAGTCCGACACCGTCCAGGCGAAGCGGATGTTCTGATAACTCTCGGCAGCGTCAAGCGCATCCTTGGCGACCGCACCGAATCAGTGACCTTGTACCGGGAAGCGATGGAGATCTTCCAGGAAACAGGCAACCGCCTGGGACAAGCGATCGCACTCACCGAACTCGGGGACCTCAGCCGAGTGGCCGGCCACCATATCGAAGCCGTCGAACTCCACGAAAGGGCTCTGCAATATGCGCGGGAGCTCGGACACCGGCTCAGCGAAGCCAAGGCACTCGCCAACCTTGGCAAAGCACGAATGGAAACCGGAAAGACCGACGAATCAGCAAGCCTGGCCATTCAAGCCCTCGCCCTGTACCGCGACCTCGGACACCGAACCGGCGAAACCGAGGCCCTCTGCAACCTTGGGAACCTGCTCCTGGACACCGGCGACCCACGCAACGCCCTGCAAATGTTCACCGACGCCGAAGTCCTTGCCCACTCCATCAACAGCCAACTCGAACGCGCCCGCGCACTGGAAGGTGCCGCCCGGGCGCATGGGTATCTCGGTGGCACCATCGAGGCAATCACCGCGCTGCGACAGGCTATAGCTATCTACCACCAACTCGCATTGCCCGACGCCGAACGCGCCCGCCGAGAACTCGCCGCGCTACTTCCGTGAGGTGGCAGCGGACAGGCCTCTCGCACCAACTTGCCCGAGCGCGGACGCCGCCATCAGAGGCGCTATATCGAACGGTGAATTCGTGAGCAGCTCATCCGTGGAGGTCGGAGCGCCGACCGATGATCTTGGTCATCGCCTGATGCGCTTCTTCCGATGGGCGCTCGATGTCGGCCTGCCCGTGGTCGGCGGCGTCACCGCCGGTATCGAACACCGGCACCGGAGAACGGTAGGTGACCGCAGCCTCGAAGGTGGCGTCGCTGATCCTGCCGGAAAGCAGCGCAAGCCGCAGACTGAGCAACTCCTCGCCATGGCATGCGACCCATCCCGCGCACATGCGGTGGCGGTCGCTATCGGCATCGACCTGATGGCATTGGAACACCCTGTCCGGTTGCAGGCCGGTCTCGCGGTCGTAGCGGCGCAGCTTCTCGTATTCCTCGGTATGCCAGATCCCGCTCGGGACATCCCGCCGGTACGGACACGATAGGCACGGGCGGGGCGCCGGCGCACCGATCTCCTCGTAGGGGCTGTCTGCGCCGTCTGAGCCGTCTGCGGCGTCGAGAGCCCCATGAGTTCCAGACACGCTCACCACCCTGCACTGTCTTTCCACCAGCCTCAACTGCTCGACCACCTGGTCCCGATCGGACTCAGCAGCCTCAAGCCAGCCACAGAAGCATGTCGCGCCGCAGCCCACCGCCCTCGCTGGTGTACCCGACACTCTGGCAGTGCCCCCTGAGCTACGCCCACCCGCCCTGTTGGTCCGGAAGCGGCGGAGCCGCAACGGTTTTCCCTGCAACGTGTCGGACTCGGTCGATACCGTATAGGTATCACCAGTAGCAGGGAGGGGTGATCATGATGCTCGTCATCGCCAATAAACCCAAATCCGGTACCGAATCGCGCGTCTTCGAGTGGCTGAAGGGGTGGACAGGGCAATTCAAGATCCCCGGCATCGCGATCACCAACGCTTACGTCGCCGGCCAAGAAGTCGACCTGATCATCATCACCCCGCACACCACCGTCGCGGTCGAGATCAAAGGCACCGCGCCAGGCGTACCCGGCGACGGTGTGCTGATCTGCACGTCGAACAGCCGATGGCAGGTCCCCGGCTATGTGGGTGATCCGGTCCATGTACGTGTCAACGACACCACCCCCTACGACCAAGCCCGCGACAGCGCGCTGAAGCTCAAGCGTGTGGTCAGCCGAGTGGGAAGCGGCGTGTATGTCCCGGGTTTGGTGGTTGTCGTTCCTCCGCGGAACTCGACTATGCGGCTCGACAAGAGATCGGCGCCTGATGGCTGCGCCGTGCTGCTGTGTGAGAACCACAGTCCACTGCGGGCCTGGTTTCACAGGGCCCATCGCTCCGGCAGCATCGCTTGGACTGCGGAGCAGGCCTACGCACTGGTCGATGCGCTCGAATGCGGCGACCGCATCACCGTCGCCGAACTGGCAGCCGAAGGCTTCCCGCGCAGGCAGGCCGCCCCTTCGCCGGCTGCGTCGCCGACGATGCCACGATCCAGTCCTGCACGACCGGAACCACCGGTTCTCGCCAAGGCTTTGGCGCCACGCCCACCGGCCTCACCGAAGCCGACCAGGCCCACCGAGACAGCACCACGGCAAGTGATGGCACGGCAATCCACTCCGGCCTCCGCCAGTAGGCGGAGCGTGTATCAGACCACGGCGGCGTTCGCCGCGATCGCAGTGCTCGGCGGCGGGCTATGGCTGTTGGCCCAACCTGACGGTGAATCCGATCCCAAGCCGATCGGAAACGAACAGCCGATCAGCTCGGTCATCGGAGAGCCAGTGCATCCTCCTTTGCCCACACCCACCGAAGAGTTCCCGCCAGCTCCAGCGCCGGCCGATAATAGTTGCTTCCCATTCCAATCGAACTGCTGAGGGCGCTTATGCGGATATGGCCTGGTGAAGATGGCACCGGGCCAATCACTCTCACTGCTCAATCCACTGGCAGTGCGGCAGTGTGACGATTCGGCAGCGATAGTAGGCGCGGCAGCGGTGCGCACCAGGCGTCATGACCCACAAGGACCCTGTTCGGCCCGAGTGGGTGCCCGTTGTGGCAGGTCTCGGGCTGCGGATCGGACCAGCCTTCGGGGGCGCGGTAGAGCTTTCCGGGCTCGATGGCCCGGCTCCGCACTACCCACCGCACCGAACGCATGTGCGAATCAGGGCCAGCGGGGTTAGAAGTTGGACGAGGGTCCCATGCCCTTCGCCATCTGTCCGACCAGTCGGAAGAACGCCACAACCGCAATAATGAGCCCGACGAGGATCCCCACCGGCCAACCGTTGAACAGGCTGTAGACAGTGCCGGCGAGTGCGAGAAGCATGATGATGAACTGACCGAACATGCGTGCCTCCTGGATGTCGACAAATAGCTGAGGGCGCCCCCGCGAGAGCGCCCTCGTCTGGTGGGTTCAGTGGCTCACTTCAACGCGACCTGCGCGCCACCGGAGAACGCTGAGTCATGGAACTCGATCGTGGTGGGCACCGCGTCCTTAGCGACGTCGAACACGAGCACGACGTCGATCTTGTTGCCCGGGTTGATCTCGCCGGTATGGCCGCCGGGTTCGTTCACGTACGCTTCCGCGAGCGTGTCGTTCTCGAACTCGCGGCCCTGCTGGTCGATCAACTTCTGATTCTGGCCGAAATAGTATTGGGCTTGGTTCGCGATGTTCGTGACCGTCACCTGCACCAGCACGAACTGCCCTTGTGCCTCCCGCTGGACCAGGCTGGACCAGGACACTGCTTCCTGGCCTTGCTCAACCTTGGTGACCTGGAACTCGAACTTGCCGTCACGCACCGGCGAGCCGGCGGGTGCGATATCGGAGTCGGCGTCGGGTGCCGCAGCGGCGGCACCGTCTTCGAGCCCTTCGGATGCCGAGGAGGCTACGTCGTCACTGTTGGCGACGAGGGCGACACATCCACCGAACCCGCACAGCAGGAAGATGGCGGGGATCAACAGCAGCCATGGCCACGCGGCCTTCTTCTTCGGCAGCTGAGGCTGCGGATAGGTGCCGTAGGGCTGCTGGGGCTGGGATGGATAGTGCGGGTTGGTCAACGTGTCCCCTCATTGTCGTTGCGCAGTGGTCGGTTCCGGCTTATGTGAATCCACCGGGAACTATGTCGTGTTACACGTTTGAGGGAGAACGGAATGACTTCCCGGGACCGCCTGCACTGGCGGACCTCGAGCTACAGCGGAACCAACGGTGGCCAATGCGTCCAGGTCGCCTTCGGAAGCCAGACGGTCTTCATCCGCGACAGCAGATACCTCCGAGATCCCGCCAACGATCCCGCAGCGCAACCCATCGTCGCCATCGACATCAACCTCTGGCCACGCTTCCTCGACCAGGTGAAGGCAGGCAGCAGCCACCCACTCGGCGACGGCCTCCCTGAAATCGAACAGCGCACAGACCGCTACGTCGTCCTACGTAGTCCGGGCACCGAGGTGTCCGCAATGATCTTCACGCCCACCGAATGGGCCGCGTTCACCGCAGGCGCCAACGCGCAGGAGTTCGATCTGCGCGCCGCCTAGAGCCTCTCATAAGCCCGATATTTGGGGAGTGAACCCGTTGTCCGGCTTGTAGAGATTGACCGCCCGCCATCTCCACGGCGGCAGGACGATCGAGCAGGCGCAGGTCAAGATCGCCGACAGGAATATGCCGAACGCCCCGTCTGGTCGCAGACACGCGTGACTGCGCCGACGTTGTGCTGCGCGAGACGGGTGGGAACTACGCTGTGATCAGGTAAATGCTGTAGCCCAGTTTCGCGTGCCGAACGTGCGGCACGACAAGGTCAAAACCTCCGACGCACGGGCGAGCGCGTCGACGAAATCGCGGTTTTCGATGTAGTGGACGCAGAACGCGCCGTGCAAGATATCGCCGGCGCCGAGAGTGTCGGTCGCATCAGTGACCGGTGTGACGTCGATGGTGCCCTGCCGGCCGTCCTCGGCGAACACGATCGGGTGCGGGCCCCACATCACCGCGGCGTGTTTGGGCCCAGCCGAACAAAAATGATCGACTAACGCTGCGGTGCCACCTTCGAAGCCGGGTGGCGTTAAGGCCGCGGAGCAGATCACGATATCGGTCAGGGCAGGAGTTGGTCGTGGATCGCTTCCACCGGCCGGCATCGAGGACGACCGGCGTTCCGATCTCTGCGGCGCGGCGTGCCACGCCTATCGCCAGTTCGGGATGGTGCCCGTCGATCAGGACGATCGTGGCCTCGTCGACGTATCGATCGAGGCTGGGGGAGTATGGCGCTTGGATTCGGGCTGCATCGAGACCGACGATCGTGCGGGAACCGGCTTCCACTGCGACCACGATCGATGACACTGGCGGCTTGTCTGTGCTTTCAGATGTCGTGTCGACCAGGGTGAGGTTCCTGTCGGTGAGGTCGTGGCGTACGAGGTCGGCGATCGGGTGGCGGCCGAGCGCGGTGATCAGCGTCGTGGGCTGGCCCGACACAATCGCGCACGCGACCGCGGCGTTGGCGGCGGGTCCACCGGCGCCCAGGAACTGATCCGAAGCTTGGGTTTTTGTATCTTCGCCCGGGTATCGATCGACGGCGTAGGCAATATCGAGGGTCGATAGACCCACGAACAGTGCTTCGGGCACCACAGCTCCTTCGGGTCAGCAGGTGCTCGGATGTTTGTCGCATAGCTGCACTACCCCGTGGGCTCCGCTGGTCCGCCAGCCAGGTTCGGATGCTTCGAGGGTGGCGAGCACGCGTCCGTCGATGCCTGCCGCGACGTCGGATTTGAGGGTGCGCAGCGCGATGACCCGGGTGGGGAAGTGCTGGGTGAGTTCAGTGAACTGGGTGGTGGCCGGCCAGTGGCAGTCCCCGACCAGGCGCCGGAAGTTGAGGTCGCCCTTGAGGATTACGGTGTCGGCTCGTGCGAGGTCGCCGCGCAGGTCGGTGGGCAGATGGTGGAACGATAGAGGGGCGCAGTAGAACTCGTGCACACGCAACTGCAGGCGCCCCTGGGCCAGTGCATCGTTGAGTCGTTCGGCTGCTGAGCGGGTGTGTCCGGGAATGCCCGCGAGGCGGGTGAGGGCGGCGAGCAGGTCCGTGGTGGTGGCGTCGGAGACGTAGTAGGGCCGTGGCTTGAGGTGCAGTTCGACCATCAACGCTGGGTGCCTCTGTAGGAGGTGGTCGACCAGCAAGAGGTCGGGGATGAGCTCGCGGCCGGCGTTGTCGGCGATGAGGACAAGTGTGCCGGCTGTGTGGTTGTTGAGATAGTCGACCACCGCCTCGGTCTGGTCGTCTAAAATGCTGCCGGGCGCGTTATCAGCGGCTCCGGGGGATCTGGACAGACGGAACCCGAGGTCGGCGCGGTTTCCCCAGAGAGCTGCATGGATCAGTGCGGTAGTGCGCTGTTCAGGCGAGAGACTTTCAGGTTTCGGCGCTGCGGCCAGCTCGGTGTCGAGCGCGGGGTCGTCGAGTTCGGCCTGTTTTCGGGTGAACGGGTCGATTCCTTGCCAGGGGCCGGGCCCGAAGTAGCGAACTGCGTCGAGCAGCAGGTGGTAGAAGTAGCTTTCGGCCCAGAGGAATGGGATGTCCAGCCACCGCCTGCCGTAGATTTCGGCGCCCCACTGGTCCCATTGAGGTTTTCCGTGGCTGCCCTCGGGAAGTGGCTGCACGGTTGTGGTGATCTGTTCGCGTAGTGCTTCGAGGCGGTGCTGGATGTCGGGCGGGTAGGGGTGGGCGTTGCGGACCTGGTTGATGATGGCAGGGTGCCGGTGAGTCAGAACGCTCCATGCGAACGATTCCGGTTCCGTGGACACGATTGTCGAGACGGTGGTGGTGCTGGCGGCCATTATGCTCCGTTCGCGGACTGGCGGGGGGACGGTCAAAGCTGTCACTCCGGCGGCGGTGGCAATCGTGACACGCCGGCTGGCAGCATCGAAGCCGGCCGCCTGGCAGGACGCGTCGACCCGGACTTCGGCGTCGAGTTCCCCGGTCAGGCTCCACCATCGCGCCGTGCCATTCGCAGCGACCGAGATCAAGTGGTCGTCGAGGAACCCGAGCATCAGAACCCGACCGGTGTGGCCCGCGAGTTCGCATATGACTTCGCCGGTGGCGGTGTCGCGGAGGACGATGTCGCCGGTACCGGAGCCGACAGCCAAGCGGGTGCCAGTGGGATCGAGGGTGACGGTGCGGCTCCAGCCCTGTCCGGCCTGTGCCTGCATCAGGAGATCTCCGTTGCTGTTCCACAGTTTTGCGCTGCCATCGCCGCATGCTGCGGCTAGTACGGAGCCGTCGGAGTTGAAGGCCAGCGAGCGGATCCGCCCGGCATCAGTGATGGCATCCCACGCCAACGTGCCGGTGGGAAGATTCCATACGCGGACCCGGCCGTCGTCGCCCGCTGCGGCGAGCCGGTCGCCGGACTGTGCTATCGCCACCGCCCAGATGCGGCTTGCCTCTGTAACCAGCACTGTCGATTGGTCGGTCTCGGCGGTCGAATGGAGCCGGACTGTCCCGTCTCCGCAGGCCGCGGCGATATAGTGCGCTGCCGAGTCGAGGGACCAGACGCGTCCGTGTCCGATCGACAGTGTGCTCGCGGCGCCGGACTCGTCGGCGACGGTGAGTGTGCCGACACTGTCTCCCAGGACAGTGTGGCAGCCGTCCTGGGTATGCGTAACCGACCACACCGTGTTGGTCCCGGGGCGATGGTGGTGAGGTGGCCCTGACGCCAGCACCGGACCGCGCCGTCTTCGCAGGCCACGATCACACCCCCCGTGTCTGTGATGGCGGTGGAGCGGATCCAGTCGGCTCCGGGCGGCATCGCCATATCGGCGGTCAGATGTCCGGAGTCGATGACGTGCAGGTGCGCGTCCTCGGTCCCCCCGACGACACGGTCCGCGGGGCGGGAGACCGTGCGGACACGGTCAGCGAATCGTCGCTGCTCCCCGGCCACGAGCTGGTGTCGGTGGTCAATCGTCCAGGTGCAGGTCGTGCGGTCACCTGAACGGCTGAGGTCCCACACACCGCACGGCGCCGTCTTCACCCCCCGAAGTCAGGACATTGCCGCTGACTGCCGAGGCGAATGCGAGGGATCTGCGCGCGGGCCTGGACAAGTGGATTCCATTCGCGCGAAAGGTCGGGGGACGAAGCCGGGTCAAGGCTGCTGTGGCGGGTCGGCAGAAGGATGCGAAGGCGGTGTGGGAGTGGGCGCGCCGCAATGGGCATGATGTGCCCGAGCGGGGCCGGATCCCCTCCACGGTGCTGCAGGCATACCAGCGTGCGGCAGCTGATTCCAGGACGAGCCTGACAGGTCGGGTGGCTGCGGAAATACCGTTGGGCTGCAGGGTGTTCCCGGCGGCCTGTATGGGCATGAATTACTGTTGACCTGGGCCACGAACTGGTGTTACGAGAGACTTGGTCTTGGGCCCCAGGGGCGCAGTCCGATGGTTCGCTCGGAGCTCAGCTCGACGCGGTCCGGTCCTGATGCTCTGATTCGTGCAGGTCGTGAAGGATCCGTTCGATGGTGGCGTTCTGGCCCCAGGTGTGGTCGATACGGGTTTCGGTGACGAAGGGCAGTGGTTGCCAGCCGTGGTACCAGGCCCGCATGTCGGTTTCGCCGAACTCGGTGGCTTGTGGCCGTTGAGCATGCCGAGTGAGGGTCTGTTCGAAGGTCAGGTCCCAGGCGTAGAAGAAGGCGCGTTGTGCTCGGGTGGCGAGGGTTTCGAGCATGGGCCCGTAGCGGTCGGCGTCGAGGATCCCCTCCACGATGACCAGTTGCCGACGGGGTAGGCAGGTGGTGGCGATGAGTTCGATCAGCTCGATGTTGAATGCCCCGGGGGTGTCGGGTTCGCGCAGGACGGTGCGTCGGATGTTGTCCTGGGCGATCAGGGTGGATCGGCCGTGGTCGAAGTGCTGGTGCAGGGCGCAGGCGACGGTGGATTTGCCGGATCCGGAGTTGCCGCGCAGCACGAGCAGCGTGCCATTCTCTTGCAGGTGGGGGAGTGGGCCGGGCATGGCCCCACGCTAGCGTTCGCGGTGAAACCGTCTCGGGCTCGATTGCACTCTGCCGATCCGGCTGGTCTCGGAGGCGCGCTCGCGGATTCGAGCCACGGCGGAAGGCTCGATGGAGTGGGCGCCAAATCAGCCCAGACCCGCAGCCTATAGAGTTTCGGTACTGTGATATGCGCATTAGAAGATAGAAACTGTGCGTGTGCCCAGGTAACCTGAAAACTGGGAAGATCAGCAGGCGGGGCATGAAAGCGGTGCCTTGTGCCTACCTCCTTTGTTGATCCTCACTTTTCCACGATGTCCCCGCCGCGGGCGAGGCAAGTAGTCACTCTTGTTGCCGAAGCTGCTGGTCGCCCGATGCCCCTGCTCATGGCTGTGTCCGTTGATCGGATAGAGCCGCCAATGCGGTTCCCTGTGGTTGCCGGGACGGGTCGGCGGTGAACGACGATGGGTTCAGCGTGGCCGGAAGCCTGTTCGAGGGCCTCTTCGATGCGGTGGTCGCTCCACGATCGTCTTCGCAGATCCTCGCGGCCGAGTTCGCCTTCCCCGACGGTTCCGAGGTCGTCGAGTATGAGTTGCATTGTTCGGTCACTGTGGTGGATGTTCGAGGTCGATTGGCCGCCCGCGGTAGCGTGCGGCAACTCGGATGGGCGGCGGGACAGCAGGTCTCGGTCGGTGTGAACCACGGTGTTGTGGTGGTACGTCGTTCACGCCACGGCCGCCGGTTGTCCCCGGCCGGGTTCGTGGTGTTGCCCTCCGGTGTCCGTAATCAGTGCCGGCTGCGTGCCGGTGATCGAGTGCTGCTCGCGGCGTCACTCAAGGACGAGGTGCTCGTGGTGTACCCGCCGCGCGCCCTGGCGGCGGCGTTGCGGGAGCACCGCCCCGATCTCTGGGGGCGCGGGCGATGAAGGAGTCCGAAGTCGCCGAACTGCTGCAGGCCATGTCCCGGATGGGTTTGACGGTGGCGCGCCAACCCGAGGAGAACCTCGCGACCTTGGCCCCGAGGTTCGATGAGTTCATTCCTCGGGTGTTCGTTGTGGAGTCCGCGCTGCGTCGTGAAGCCTATGGCGCGTACTGGCGGATGATCCTGGCGCAGTGGGGCGACCGTCGCTTGGACGAACCAACTCCGACGGAGATCCTGGCGTTGATGCACTGCTACCAGGCCGGCGCGGTGGTCAGATCGAACTGGCGCGGGGGCAGCGCCGCAGCGAGGAACTTCCTTCATGGTGTCCGGCGGCTGTATCGGCTAGCCGAGATGGACGGCCTGATCACCGCCGCCGCCAACCCCGCGATGAGGGTGCCGATGCCGCGCAAGCTGGAGAGCACCCGCCACGCCCTGACCCCAGCCCAGGTGTCCGAGCTGGGGCGTATTGCTTCGGAAACCGGCAACGATGTCGAACTGGACTCGCTCATCGTGCGCCTGCACATCGAGACCGCCTGCCGGCGCCGAGCAGCCCTCGAGCTGCGGGTCGATGACCTGAGTGCCGAGGACTGCACTGTTCTGCTGCGTCACAAGGGTGGTGTGGAGGCATGGCATCCGATCACCCCTCTTCTCATGCGTCGATTACAGGAGCACGTCCGCGATCGAGGTGGTGCGGCGGCAGACGCGGGGCATCGGGTACTGCGGACCCGGTCGGGGAGGCCGATCACCGATCGCCGTTACGACAACCTCCACGCCCGGTTTCACCGGCATCTCGCGTGGGCAGATGCCAAGGGAGTGACCGTGCACTGGCTGCGGCATACCACCTTGACCTTCGTCGAACGAGTCTGCGGTGAAGCGGTGGCTCGCAGGTACGCAGCCCATCGCGACCCCGGGACGACCGCGACACCGATCTACACCAAGGCCACTCTGGTGGAGTGCGCTGAAGCGCTGGTGGTACTCACCGGGCAACCCCACCCACTTGCCGTAGATATGCGGGAGATCAGCGGGCCCGTGGAAGTGAAGCAGGGGGAGAATTTGTGATTGCGACGCCGTGCATCGACAGTAAACCGACTGCTTGACTCTTGTCTTCTGACCCTGGCTACCCTCGCGGGCGTAGATAATGTCGAAGTTGCAGTACCGCAGCCTGACTCATCCTTATCAGCAACGTCACTACGTGCCCCGAGAGTGTTCCGTTGTCGCGTGTCCAGGCGTATGCCCGGGCACAGGTCTTGGTAGTTGTCAGGAGGCCTGTCGGAACTTCTGCACTGACGGCTTCTCCGGCAGGAAGCGAGAATCCGTGTTTGCCACCGCCAGGGCGCCGGATCGAGGCGTGGGATGGCCAGGGTTTGGCTAGTGGAGGAGTGGAGGCGGGTGTGCAAGGTTGTGGTCACAGCGATCGACGATCTGGTTGATGCGTCAGCTGCGGTCGAGGCTGCCTCGCTCGGCATCGACGAAGGCGATGGCCTTGACGCGCTGCACGGCCTTGGTCGGGCGCAGACTGCGGAAGTGCGCGCCTGCGCCGTCGGGATGGGCCAGGGGCCGGCCCACGGCGAAGAACTCGACGGGCACGTCGAGGATATCGGCTGCCCGGGTGCGGGCGCGTCCGCACGCGTCGCATCGGATGCGGTCCCTGGGCAGGTAGGGGCGCAGCAAGGATCCCTCTCGGGTCCGTTCGAGTGCGCCGCGGCTGCGATCGCCTGTGCCCGCTCGTCGGCGCCGCAGCAGTTGGGCTTCGGCGAAGGTGTCCACGGTGATGATTGGCCGGGTGGGCGGGCTTCTCGGAGCGAATGATGGGGTGGGTGGGGAGCGGCGCAACGGGACGATGTGGTCGGCGGCAGCGATGTCGTCGGGGTCGGTTGAGTAGCGGCCGTAGAAGGCTAACTGCTGGTCGGTGCGGTTATCGCTGGTCTCGGGTTCGAGCCCGAGTAGGTCGTCGAGGGCGGCCCATGCGCTGGGCTTGGTCGGCATCGTCGTTGTTCCTGTCGTCGGGGTGCTTGCGGCCATGATCGAGGAGCAGCGCGAGTAGTGCCTTGGCTGCCGCCGCGATGAGCTCGGGTGGTTCATCCGATCAGTGGGCTTCGATCCGGTCGCCACGTGCGCTGCTGGAGCTGTCCGGTGAGGATGCTGTGTTCATGAGGGTCGACCGTGGCCCTGGACCGGGGGTTGCCGCTCAGACGGCTGACCCAACAGCGTCCTCGCCGGGTTGTGGGCTCTCCATTGGTTTGCGGTGACCCACAGATCCGGCCGCGGAGCATGGCATGGCTGAGGAGATCTGTTCGGAGATGGCATGATCGAGAGTGGGTGAGGGAGGGCCAGCCTGGCTACTCCACATCCGATCGCTGATCTCCCAGCTTCCATGAATCGTGAACGAACGAGCTTTCTCCACCGCGTGTCCTTGGCGCGGTGTACAGCGAGGACAGCCTGGATGACGGAACAAAGCAACATTCAACTGAATTTGCTGGTTCGCCGGTAGACGCTGGTGAAGCAAGCAGGCGTATGGCGCTCGAAATGAGCGGCTACCCCAACAGTCCTCAACGGCTGCAAAGCCTTTGGTTCGTCTGCCAATGAAATAGTAGTTCACCTGATCACCCTGTCAAGCCGCCGAACGTACTGAGAGATGGTTGGTAGACAACGTGCGGGAGGCCGTTGCTCGGCAGGACGATGAACTGGTCTCAGCGGACTTCGAGACAAGCCCGAGGACTATTGCGTTCCCCCACGTCCAGGTTCCAACCAAATACGGACATTCGGTGCCCTCCAGAGTGGTCTATCCGATTCACCGAGTTGGAGGAAAGCGTATGAGTGTGCTCCTGCTAAGATGCCGAATCGGGGCGGGGGTCGGGCAGGGCTTGAGCTAGAGGAGGTGCCGTGTGGCGCGCAAGGTGACAGTGACTGTGGTCGACGATGTGGACGGTGCGTCGGCTGCGGCCGAGACAGTTTCGTTCGGTATCGATGGGATGGCCTACGAGATCGATTTATCCGAGGCGAATGCACAAGAGTTGCGCGTTGGACTCAACAAGTGGGTCCCTTTTGCACGGAAGGTTGGCGGGCGCAACAGGAGCAAGGCTCCTGCGGCTGGGCGGCAGAAGGACGCGAAAGCAGTGCGCGAGTGGGCGCGTCGCAACGGACATGAAGTACCTGACCGTGGCCGGATACCGACCGCCGTACTGGATGCATATCGTCGGTCGGCAAGTTGATCTCGATGATAATTCGGAATTCTGTAACGGAGTTGGCCCGCATATTTGTTCTCGGCATACATTGACTCGCCCGAGCCGACCGTTGCCCGGGACTCTGCGCGTAGGAGCACGTCGATAACGCGCTACCTCGGTTGACGCAGCGGATGATTGATTGGGCTGAAACTCAAGGGCGAGCTGAGCTTGAGTTTCGTGTGGTTGCTGTCGTAGAAAACCCTGCCTGGTCGATGTGGGGGGTAAGTGGCGAAGGCAAGTGCGCGCCGGGTGATTGATTGTTGAGGTTTGAGACTCGGAGCAGGGGTCGGAGGACCGCGCACTCAGCGCAGGTAACTAGCCGTGGAAGGACCAGTGTTTCGGTCCGCGATGCTTTCTTGTGCGGATCAACGGTCCAGCCCAGGTCTCTCTTTGCAGTCGGAACCGACATGTGCGCTGCGGGAACTGCCCGATCCGGGCATGGCTGAAGAATTGCTCTTGACGGCGCATGCTCGGACCCATAGTGCCGATGGGGTTATAGCGGTGCTAGGTGTTTGCGTGTAGGGACGTTGGTGACGCGGGGTATGAGATGAGATGAAAGGGTGCTTCTCTCGGCGGCAGGATGCGAAGCGCCAACTCACACATCAACCTCAGACCGAAAGAACCGCTGTGTCTCATAGTAATGCCCCGCTCACCGTCGAGGGTCGCCACCGGCTCGTGCACCGCTGCCGAACTCGCCCGATCGCTTATGTCGCCGGCGAGCTGGGTCTCTCTCGGCAATGTGCATCGAAGTGGGTCAACAGGTTCCGCCGGTTCGGCGAATTCGACCTGTCCGACCGATTCCCGGCACCGCACCGGTAGCTGACAACGACCCCGCCCAAGCTGTCAACCGAATCGAGCAACTGCGCAGGACCAGGAAGTGGTCGTCATACAGAAGCGTGCGGGAACTGGCTGCCGAGGGCACCAGCATATCGGTGCGGACCGCCGGTCGGCACTTGGCCCAGCTCGGGCTGAACTGGCGTCGTTACCTGGACCCGAACGGCGAACCGAACCGGTACCACGCCGGATCATCGCCCGCCGAACAGGGCGTATGGTGCATATCGACTTCAAGAAGCCGACCGTATCCCCGACGGCGGCGGCTGGCGTGTCCATGGCCGAGGCTCGGCCCAGGACTTGGCAGCCCGGGCCGCAGCTGAACGCTAGCGGATGCGTTTCTGCACACCGCGGTCGACGGCGATTCTGCCTTGCCTATACCGAAGCTGTCGACGACGAGAAAGCGATCACCGCGATCGCGTTCATTTCCGGGTCAGAGCATTTTTCGCCGCTCACGGCATCACCCGGACGAGCGGATGGTCACCGACAACGGCGCTTGCTGCACCGCCCATGGCTTCGCGAAGGTACTTCACTGGGCCCGCCAGCAGCGGACCGTTCCCTCCACGCCCTGGCGCAACGGGAAGTGAAACGCTACAACCGGATCTTGGAAGAGAATTCCTTCCGCCCGCCAATGGACCTCGGATCTGCAGCGCCGGCCTGCGCTACAGATCTGGGACATCCATTACAACTACTATCGACCCCACTAGGCCGCTGGAAACCGGCCAGCCGCCCCTCTGCCGGCGTCACCGATGTCACGGCTTCATAAGCTAGGGACGGAGAAAGGGCAGGACCTATAAACGGTCAGGGCTTGCTGCAGAGATGATGTTGTGGCTGGCACAGTGTTTGACTGATCTGCAGCGAGTGTACGGTGTGAGATTCGCGGTCATGAGTTCCAGCGAGGTGTGCGTTCGAGCGCATCGAGTGTTTCCAGATCGACCATTGCCTGGCCGGTCCGTTCGATGAGAGTGCGGACGTGCGCGTCGGCCTGGAGCGGTGCAATCTTTCCAACCGTGAAAGTGTAAGTCCAGAAGATGAAGCCATGAAGCATCTGCTGGCGGTAGGCAAGCCATGCCTCCTCGAAAGTAGGTGGCTTACCACCCGCCGATGCAAGACGATCTAGATACAACGCGAGTAACTCGCGCTCCCAGGCTCGTCGGTTCTCCGGTGTCAGCCCTGCACTGATGGCGTAGCTGTAGTCGAGTGCCCATCCACCTCGGGCGATGCCTTGCCAGTCGTAGAGGTTCAGCGAGCCATCAGGCAGCCGGAACCAGTTGTTGGGATGAACATCCTGATGCAGAAGCGTGTGTGGTCCACTCACGTTGTGGCTCAGTGAGCGCATCAAACCCGGCCGGATTTCCTTTCTTCGCCGATGCAGTTCCAAAGGTACATGCTCCTCAGCCAACCGAATCCCCAGCAACGCGCCCGAGTCGAAAGCCGTCCTGGCGTTAAACTTGCGCTGCCACATCTCCGCAGTATCGAGTTTCCAGACCTTCGCCAGACGAGGGTCGTCCCACAGCGCACCATGATACGCCGCCAGCTCGGCTACCATACTCTCAGCCGAGGCGCGATCAACATGGAGCGCGGTCGCGTCAGCGAATGTTGCGCCGCGCTCTGCGGCGATATCCTCGGTAATTACGATTGACCTACAGGTCCAAGGATTCCATGCCGAGTAGTAGCCCACGGGTGCACCGATCGGCAAGTGTGGTCGAATCATATTGTAAAATAGCGCTTCTGCTCCGGCAGCGCCGGTGACTCCGATCAATAGTCGGTTGGTCAACCTCGGAGATGTCTTGGTGTAGACCCTCTGAGGCAAAGCCGCAGCCCGTCCGGCCTCGTTCCAGGACAGCAGTAATGCGCGCCGCGAGCTGGTTCCGTCCGAACCTTCACCAAATGCGAAGTCGATCACTGCCGCATCTGGTACCGCGCTCCCAAGCGTATTGGTCAGCCACGCGGGAGTCAGTTGTCGTACGCTGGCAGGCACCTCGTCTCGAGTGGTCACTGGTTTGCGGCCTCGAATGGTTTCGCCAGCGGCAATACCAGTCACCCGGAGCACCGCGCTAAGCAGCTCGAGTTTGTCTCCCATGTTCTTCTCTCTTCCAGGCTTGTTTAGATCATGGCTCCGAGCAAGTGACGTCCCGAGTTGTTTCGGGCTCGGCGCCAGCCGCCGGCCTTCGCGAGCGGCAACATCCTCTCTGGGGCAGCAAGTTCCGGATCAACGGCCCGAAGTTGTGACGCCAGAGCCACACCAAAATACACCCGGATCGCTGCCAGTTCCGACTATGCCTGTTGGAACCCGCTATCGTCAGCATCTCCCCGATAACAGCACGGCTGAGCGGGCCTCTTCGTATGGCCATTGCTGCCCGGAGCCGACACGGCAAAGCCCGAATGCCCGTCACGCTTCTGCTCATAGCGCTACGACGGCCACCACCTTGCGGCACCTGTGCGAGCGCACTGCGCGATGTCAGTGAATCCACCAGGTGGAGCTGCAGGAAGTGCCGGGTGGTGTGAGGTGTGAGGCGACGACGCCAGGGTCGAACCCCGCCGGTACTAGCTTGAGTTTTAACCTCTGAGCTGCTGTTTTGTGACCCCGGGTGATCAGGGGTGAAGCCCTTGGTTGATCATGTCTCCTTGCGATAGAAAGACTTTCAACAACCACGGGCGTCAATGAACAGTGTGCACGACACCGGGTCCGCCGACACGGTCGGGGACCTTTCGGGGTTTCGGCGGGAGTTGTATCGGTGCCTGACTCAGCGGGCGGATGCGGTGTTCGATGTGGTTGATGCGGTGTTGTGCGCGGACGGTTCGGTGCGGTCACTGCCGGAGCTGTCGTTGATCGGTGAGCATCGCCGATGACACGGCAGTGTCTATGCGGGTCTGGACCGTGGACGGATCGATATCGCCCGCCGGCGGGCGCTGGTGCCGCTACCGCGAGCCGCGGATGGCCGGCTGTTGCTGGCGGTGGATATCACCTCCTGGTTGCGGCCCGAAGCTCATACCTGCCCGCAGCGGATCTTGTGTCACACCTGCGGGCGTGCGAAGAACACCGCGCACATGATTCCGGGCTGGCCGTATTCGGTGGTCGCTGCTCTGGAATCGGGGCGTAGTTCCTGGACCACACCTTTGGATGCAGTGCGGTTGGCGCCCGGTGATGATGCTGCCACCGTCACCGCCGGCCAGCTGCGCACAGTGATCGGTAACCTGATCGAAGCCGGGCACTGGTGCCCCGGTGGCCCGGAGGTCTGGATCATCGCCGACGCCGGATACGACGCACCCCGGCTGGCGTTTCTGCTGGCCGATCTGCCCGTTGCCGTGCTGGGCCGGATGCGGTCGGACCGGGTCCTGCGCCGCCGAGCACCAGCATGGCACCCCGGGATCGCCGGCCGTCCACCACGTCACGGTGACGAGTTCGCCTTCGGCGATCAGGCGAGCTGGGGTGAACCCGACACCGCCGTCAGGACCGGAACCCGCCTCTACGGCCCTGCCACAGCACGGTCGTGGAATCGCCTGCACCCCAAGCTCACACATCGGTCATCCTGGGTCGCCCAAGCCGGGAAACTGCCGGTGATCGAAGGCACGGAGATCCGGCTCGACGTCGACCGGCTCCCATCGGCGCGATACCGACACCGGTGTGGTTGTGGCATTCGGTCGTCGACCTGGACGCCGGCGAGGTCGAGGTGTTGTGGCAGGCATTTCTGCGGCGGTTCGATATCGAGCACACCTTCCGCATGCTCAAACAGACCCTCGGCTGGAACGTCCCCAAACTCCGCGACCCCGCCACTGCAGACCGATGGACCTGGCTGCTTCTCACCGCTTACACCCAACTGCGCCTTGCTCGTGAACTCACCATCGATATCCGGCGACCCTGGGAGAAACCTTCAGCCCCGCAACGGCTTACACCCGCACGTGTCCGTCGAGGGTTTCGGCGCCTCCGCCGGAAAGCGGCATGTCCGGCCAGAGCACCGAAACCCTCCCGCCCCGGACCGAGTCGACCGGCCGGGCACCGCAACAAGCGGCCAGCGCCACGGTACGACGTGCACATCAAGACCGCCAGCGACAAGAAACCTTTCCGAACAGCCGAGCCGCGACCCCGTAGAAAGTCCACAGAACAGCAGATTAGAGGTTAAAACTCAAGCTAGGCGGATCGTGCACGGGCGCGCAAATAGTTACTGCGAGTGTCCATCTCGCGAGCCGTTCACAGTCCGCATACTGTGCGATCCTCGATGATCGAGGAAGAAGTGCCGACTATCACCCAATCATGGCGGCTGAGGTGGTTTGCGGACCGCTGCCTTTGCATGCGGTCTGGACCACGATGCCTCTGTACCGGACTCAGTGGCGCAGTTGTAGTGCGCCCTGTCCGCATGCAGTTCATCCGGTCGGCTCCGTGGCGTCCCGCTTCGCGACCACGCTGAAGGGACCGCGCCTATCAGTGGGTTCAGCGTCTAGCCGACATCGATAGTTGGGGCCGGAATGTTCACTGACAGAGTAACTTCCTCCACGGTCAGCCAGTGTGTATTCGGTCTCGCCGCCGTCGACCGGGTTTGGTCCGGTCATTCCGCTTCCCCTTTTCGCTCGTACCGACGCCGCGTCGATTATCTCTTGTGACCTGCGATCAAGTCATAGTTGCCTGGGTCGTTTAGCGCTGCACGATGTCGTCGCCGCCAGAGACCTGTGCGAGTCCATCCAGTAAACTGGCAATGCGCTATCGGGACGGTCACACCGAGCGCCGGCGGCAACATCGCCTTGCGCAAACGCTGGTAAGCACATGCACCACGGCGGTAAATGCAGTCGGCTGGGCTACCGGCGTGGTGCCATCACGTTGCTTGCGCGGGAGAAACTTCGGCAACACAGTCGGTCAGCCCTCACAGTTCGTTTGCCCCAGATGCTGGACCAACTTATTGATCACTTCAAAACATCTGCAGCACAGACTGTTACGGTGACCCACGAAAGACGGCTTGGCGTCCGATGGTCACTGCGCTGCAGTCACCGCATGCGCTTCAACCACCCGTGGGACTGCGGAGCGTGGATCGAACCCCTTGAAAGTGAGGCCGATGACAAAACCGGCTGCTTCTTCCAGCTGCCGCGCCCGGCCGAGCGGACCCAGCACTGCAGTTTCCGCACCGGCGTCGCGCACGAGGGTCTCGGTGATTCGCAGTGCAGGCGGGTGGTCGCCGCAGATCGTTACTGTCACAGGAGGGTTTGTCGCGTCATTCCATTGCGCAGCGGGAAACATGTGAAATGCCTTCACCACGTGCGCGCCGGGGGCGCGGTCGGCAATGTACTGCGCACCCGAGCTCCCGGATGGTGTGCGCAGGACGCCGACACCATGGTCGATGGCGTTGGTCGGGTCTATCAGCGTGGTGCCCTTCAGCGTCCCGGACGCGGCGTCGACGCTCCGCAGAATGTCGTCGACTCCAGTCCATGTCACAGCCAGCAGCACCGCATCCGCTTCGGTTACCGCCTCCCGCATCCTGACTGCCTGTGCCTTGCCTCCTAGGCGCGCGGCCAGCTCTTGGGCTTTGACCGGCGAACGCCCGGCGACCAGGATCTCGTGCCCAGCGTGGGTCCAGCGACTGCCCAATGCACCGGCAAGCGTGCCTGTTCCCAATATCCCAATGCGCATCAGTTGCTCCTCCGTGTTGCGTATGTCAACAGAGAGCTACGATAAACAAACCGATGCGCACCGATCGGTTCACAACGAACGTGGGATCATCACGAGATGAGCGGATACGACGACTGCCAGGAATGGGTTGCGGACTGTCGACTGCGCGCAGCGACCGACCTGTTCGCTCACATGTGGGATCCGGTCGTCTTGGCGGCCTTGCGCGACGGGCCGCGCCGCCGCCATGAACTACGCGACAGTATCGGCTCAGTCAGTGACAAAGCCCTCACTGAAGCACTGCGACGCCTCCTCGGCCACGGCCTGGTCGAGCGTCACAGATACGCGCAGGCACCTCCGCGCGTTGAATACTGCTTGACCGGTCTGGGCTCCAGTCTGGTCGAAGGACCGATGAAAGCGCTCGGCCTATGGGTGCTCGAACACGGCAACGACCTCCTTACCGCTCAATGCACAGCGACACAGGAACTTGGCCGGCACGGAGAATGAATCATAGCGACGTGAGACACCGCTCAGAGCCCGGGCTCCGATATAGCTGGTTTTTGGGCTGAAGTAGTTGGAAAACAACGCTTCCACAATTCTTTCAGATCGGTGGCTAACCCGATGGCGGCGTCAGAAAATGTGCGGCGCGCGACTATATTTCAATTGCCACTGTGGGTCATTTCGATCCTGTAGCGTAAATGCATTCGATATCGCTGACTTCAAGGCGAAAATTGCGTCTTTCTTGCAGTGAATTTTCTATGGAGAAGAATTCTATATTCCTGAAGTTGGACTTAAATCAGTGTCGTCCGAGTCAGTGCTCCGCCCGAAAGTAGAGGAGTAGCAGCGTTCGAAAACGTAAACCCTCTCCGGCCACGGTAGGAGCTGCAGAAATCGCTGTCTACTCCCTGCTCTCGTCGCGGACGGTTATTTTCGATGTGGTTCGGGCCGAGCGATCGTGCCTGTGCGACCGCGCGGACAGTGCAGCTCGCCGACCACGGTGCCGTCGGCGATATTCAACCGGCGAACAGGCTAGTAGTGCCGTGATGGGCGTAGTAGGGGGTGCGACGCGCGGGCATACCCGGCATCGTGGGCATCACCGGCTGGGAACGACCCTAATGCCTGCATCCGTGGTCTCTCGTCCACATACAAACGACGGACCGCTCGGGCGGATTGTGGTGCGTGCCGACGACATCGACCATTCTCCCCACGAACAGCGGGTCGGTTGACAGTTTGAACCCGTACACCAGATGAGTTTTCGGTTCGAACCGCCGCCAGATCCGCCCGGTCGTCGACTTCGGCAGGCCGGTCCGCGGGGCAACCACGACCGCGGCTAACGCGTGGCGTCACGCGGTGTCTGTTCCCGGGGTCAACACCAGCATCTGTTCCATCCGTTCCAGCAGGATCGACGGCAACCGGCCCGGCCGAGGCTAATCGGCCAGCCCAGGCAGACTGTGTTCGATGAAGCGTTTGCACCACTTCGCCACGGTCGCCGGCATGACACCGACCGCTGCCGCAACATGCGCATTCGCTGTCCCTGGCTCCGTGCACGCCAGCACGAGCCGGCACCGCACCGCAGCGCATACGCCGTCGAAGTCGCAGCCCGCGCACCCCGCACCAACTCCCGACGCTGCGCCTCGGCCACCACCAACTCCGGATCCGATCTCGGCCGCCTCGACCTCGCCACCTCCGAAGCCTACAATCAACCAGTGTATTTCAGGTGCGGAAAACTAGGCGCACACTCTTGGAAAGATTCAGGCACGCCCCTAAGCATCTGACTTTCTCAGCCTGGTCCACTGGCGAATGGAGAACCATTACTTGGCCAGAGTTCCGCAGCGAGAAACCCCCTGATTATATCTTTAGTTTTGGCTTGGGGTCATGTCATAGGCTGAACTGCTGATACAGTCAGCTTGCAGCCTTGCGTTGCGACAGTGGAAGTGGGTTGCCATGACGAGGACGTCGACAGAGTTCAAGCCGAAGCGGACAAGGCCCGGTGGACGGACTCAGCGGGTGCGTGAGCAGGTGCTCGAGGCGACGATCGCGCTCATCGTAGAAAACGGCTATGAGGGCTTGCGGTTCGAGGACGTAGCTCGCGACTCGGGCGTCCACAAGACAACAATCTATCGTCGATGGCCCAGCCGGACCGATCTGGTGCGTGATGCCATCACCGAGTACACCATGCAAGCGGTCCCCATGCCTGACACCGGCAGTGTCAGAGAAGATTTTATTCGGATACTTGTTTCTCTCGCCAAGTTGCTACAAAGTGACGCCGGCCGAGCCGTCTTGCGCACCGCCCAATCCAGCCGGGAAGACGCACGAGACGTGGCAGAGCTGGGACGTGAAATATGGCGCAGTCGCGTCGCCGCAGCTGAAAATGTCGTACGCCGGGCCATCGAGCGTGGCGAACTCCCCGCCACAGACGCAGAGGTCCTCTTCGAGCAGCTCTGCGGACCGGTCCATTTCCGCATCACACTCGGCGGGCGACGCTTCACTCGCGGAGACGCTGAACGGCAAGTCGATCTTGTCCTAGCAGGCGCCCGCGCGCTCGGGGCCAAGTCGGCGAGCAGTAAAGCCGATCATTCGCAAATGTGTGAACCTTCAGTCGAGCGATAGCTACCGCCAATTCTGAATCTGCCCCGCTTCGACGGCGCCTAGCCGAGAGTTGCGCGGTATTAGGCTACGCGTTGGCGACATGATCCGGACCAGTCACTCCTGTGAGTGGCGCCAGGTCTGGCAGTCTTGGCTCAAGCTCGAGCAGCTGTGCGTGCGTGAGTTGGAATACCCGCCCTGAATAGGCGCCGGTCAAGCGAATGGATCGTGTCGTCTAGCGACAATCTACCTACTCTCACCGAAATTTAGATACCGCTGCGGATCGAAACTGGCCTAGAATTTATTCGAATGGCGCAAATATCGCAGGCGGACTGTTGATTGCAGTATCCCGGCAACTGAGCTGATGATCTCAGCCTCTGAGCCGACTGGCGTCACCGCGGTGCTAAAGAATCCCAAAATAATGGAATTAGCCCGCTCAGTCTAACCCCGGAGTGGCCTCAAGCGAACCGCACTGATGCGGCATGTCGCTTCGATGGCGCCTTCCGGGCCCACGAATGGTAATGTGACAGGGTGTCGTCCACCGATTTGATGGGCATCTTCCGAAGTCTGGCACCCTCCTGGACGCGTGAGGGCGAAGTTGACTCCTACCTGGCGCAAGAGGTTGTCATCAACGCCAAATCGCGAATTGGATCAGGTCCTGCCGGGTGGGCCCTGCATGCCGCAGCGGAGAACACTGAGGTGGTAGCGCAGTACTTCGATACAGTTCCAGATTTGCCCGTAGCCGCAATCGGGGCCTCTATTGAGGCGCTCCTTATTGACATGATCAGTGACGTTCTCGCCCCGAACGAGCAGCTACTCGGCCCGTCCGCGGTACCGCCTATGGCGGCAGCGGCGGCGCAAAGGGACGTACCCTTCGAAGACATTATGGAGCAGATACGTGTACTTGAGCGTGACATATTTTCACGCCTGGTAGATGCATCGCCGAAAGCTTTGAAGGAAACCCTTTCGAGCGAATTGGCGATGCTGGTTTCCAAAATGTTCGATGGGCATGTCAATCGATTCGTCGTCGCTTACATGCGAGAGCGCGATTTCCTGATGGATAGCGTCCTGGCGCGACGCCGCACTATTATTGACTCAATAATTGATGAGCAGGACTATACTCCAGGTCAGATTCGAGAGGATCTTGGAGTTGAAATAGAGAGATTTCACATCGGGTTCGTCCTCTGCAGGCCAGGCACCTACGGAAGTGACTTGGAGCATGTCTTCGAAGACATGACCGCCCACCTGTCCAACGCATCCTCTCTTGTGATTCGGATAGGTCACGATCAACTCTGGGCGTGGCTGTCGACCTCGTCGGAGCCGAAGCGGCAGGACCTTGAGCGCCTCAGCCTTCCACCGGGGACTCCGGATGGTCTGCGCTGTGCGATTGGTGAGCTGGCCGCCGGCCAGCGAGGATTCCGTCGAAGTCATCTGCAGGCGAGAGCGATCGACACCTTCGAAGCGCAGGCGCAGCGCGCGGAAGCTCGCCTGGTGAGGTGGGTCGACCGCTCGCTGGTCGCACTACTCGGCGCGGACATTGAAAAGGCATCGTGGTTTGTCAAGACGACGCTTGGGCCGTTGGCAACTGACAGTGAGGGAGCGTCGGAACAGCGAGCCACTCTATGGGCGTACCTTCGCACGGGGCGAAGCCTGTTGCGGGCCGCGGAGCAGAGCCATGTTCATCGCAACACGGTTGTCTATCGGCTGAATCGGATCGAGAAGATCCTTGGACGATCGCTGGCGGACGCATGCGCAGATCTAGAAATTGCCCTCATGCTGGTCGACTCCGCCGGACCCGTCGTGTTGGACGCGCAGTGACATGATTGGGCAGGTGCTGTACTCCAGTACTAACCGGCACTGGAAAATTCGGCTCCTGCACTAGTGACCAGGACGATCGATGTCTGCGATGTTATCTAGGACACAGCATGCCGGTTGCGTCACACGATGTGTTCCTTGGAGGGTGCGATGATGCATCACAAATTTGCAGTTCCGAGAAGTTCTCTCAGGCTGTCGATCAATAATGGATTGGTCGGACGCACTGAACAGGTCCGCTGCCTGTTCTCAGAAGCTCTCTGAACCCTGTTGGGTCAAGATTGCGCGTCGCCTTCCTGCAGTAGAGCAGGCTTTCAGTCGATGAAACGCATGCTGAGGTTTGTGCGATATTGCCTGGCTTTGGCAAGTATTTGGGCGTTTTCGATGGTGGCCCGAAACCCATTTTGAGCCCTGCTTCCATCGCCGCGGATCGAGTTACTGGAGCCTATGAGTAAGGGCAATGCTCGAATCGACTTCGAGGCGTGCCCCGGCTTCCTGTAAGAGGAGAGGATCGTCATCCATTGATTTTGGATTGTTGACAAAATTAATTCTTATCACTTGAGACGGTGACTACCGAAAGTAGGGTAATAAAATGCCGCGTAAATGGATAGCGGATCGTATTTCAGGGCTCGATCCTGAAGTGGACTATGATGAAATCTGGAAGCTCATGACCTCGTATCGGTCGAACGATTTCATCAATAATCTCCACTACACTGTAACCTTCCCTCATTTTTTTCTTTTCGAATCTGTGGCAAGGTCGGTCTATTCCAGTGGTGCCGGAAAGATACTCAACGACCCAGATAAGCGTGCTGACGATACGATGCGGAAGATGCACATATGGTGGCAGAACGGGGCTAATCACGAGTTGACAATTAAGAGCATCGAAGGTGTGAACAGGTTGCACGCGCATGTTGCGAAGACGCACCCCGAGGGTTTCGAGCTGAACAAAACCTATCTTTACACGCTGTGTTATGAGGCCGCGGGCGTTCATAGGTTGATGCGCCGGGTAGGACTTCCTGGTTTCACAGAAAAAGAAAGAGCTGCGTCGCAGAAATTCTGGAACCAAATCTGTGCGCACTTCGAGGTTATCGGCACGGGCAAATCTGTAAGCGGATTTCCGGAAACCTTCGATGACATCATGGCTTTCATGGACCAATTCGAGTCACAGGAGGTTCCTTCTCACGAGCTCGGGAAGACGTGTACCGAGGTGATTATCGAACAATTTGCGGACAAGAATTTCCCCAAGCCGCTGCACGGCTTCGGTCGTGCGTGGGGATTGAGCCTGCTGCCAGATCATCTGGTCAACGCATTTGGGCTCGACATGCCCAATCGTGTAGCCATCCGTTTCTTCAGGCTCATTACGGCAGGAATGTATTTGATGGGCGAGAAAATCCTACCCGATCCGACGGAAACGTATCTTGATCGTCGAAAGATGGACAGGAGTAGGAAGCTTCGGGATGCGGCCGCGGCGAGAGGTGGCGCAGCTTCGTCGGTGACCGGCGGATGTCCATACGAAATCAGTACGTCGGCCGACGCAGTCCAGTCGTCCGGTGAGCCAGCGCGACCGGCTGAGATTGGAAGCGAGTAGTCTACGCCGTGGCACAGACGGAGATGTCAGAGCGGGCTGGCAGCACTGACTTCTCCGCTGTTTCAAGTCGCACAGTCAACTCCGACATCGTTTGGTCAACAGGGCTCCGGAAAGGGATCTCCGAACCGGATCACTGCTTCCGAACACCGCGTGGGACTGGTGCGATTGCCCGCGTGTACGCACCGTTTAGGTACCCATCACCAATACGTGATTTGGACATCCCATGTGCTCTGAAAAAGTAGCCTTGCGCACCGGTGTTGGCGAGCAGTTGCGCCCGGAGATCGCTCTGTCCTGGCATCGTTCACGGCTTAGCGGCCTGGAACCCGATAATGCCAGTATCCAGATCGGACACGATGCTGTGCCCCGAAGGACGCGCCTGCTGACTGCTGCGTCTCCAGTACTGAACCGGCTTTCCGATCAGCTCTCCGACGCACCGTGCTGCGTACTAATTTCTGACCGTGATTCGCGCATTGCTGCGCATCCGATCGGTTCGCCTGCTCTTCAGAATCGGCTAGAGGGTGTGGGCGCTGTTGTGGGAGGAATTTTTCTAGAGGAAACAACCGGAACGAATGCGATCGCTACTGCATATGAGCTGCGCCATGGTGTTGTCGTACACGGGGAAGAGCACTACTTGGAGCCATTTAAGGCATTTAGTTGTTATGGCCACCCGATTCTCCATCCAGCCACGCGCCGTCTGCAGGGAGTCCTCGACATAACATGTCTGTCGAAGGATTCCACACAGTTGCTGAAGCCAATTGTGGCGCAAGCTGTTCGGGAGATCGAGCTTAATCTGTTGGAAATCGGGCGCTATTCTGAGCGGCGCCTGCTTTCCGAGTTTCAGGTAGCAGCCAGCGGCAGTAAGCGGGCGCTTATCGGTGTGGCGGCCGACTTGATACTCGCGAACCGGGCAGCGACAGAGCTGCTTACCCCTGCCGACCATGCCCGCGTGAGTGAGATGGCTGTCGAGATGACGTCTCGCCCTGGTAAGCGTATCGCCGAGCGCATCGAGACGATCGCCTTGGCATCCGGGCAATCGGTCGTCGCGCGGTTCCGAGTTGTAGAGCCCGGTGTCGATGCAGTGCTGGCTGAATTGGAGCCACGACCACAGGTCGATAGCTCAGGGCAGGCGAGTCGATTGAAATCAGAGACGACGATGCTGGTGGAGGGACAGCCTGTCTATGTCAGCGGATCATCGGGAACTGGTCGAACGACAACCGCATTCCATTTAGCCGGCGCTCGTTCAATCGTTACGCTGGACGGCGCCGAGATGGCGGAATTTGATTGGCGGGCTTTGTCTGACAACCTTTCTGCCGATCGTTCGATCGTTCTTGTCGCAGAGAATATACATCTTATGAGTGAATCGCACGTAGATCGATTGCGTCGTATGCTGCGACCTGCTAGGAACTGTGTAGTACTTACTGGATGCCCGGCTAGTCAGCTCACCGGGGCGTCGGCAGCTCTTGTGGCCATATGCGAGAGCCATGTCGAGCTTGCTGATTTATCTGATCGCGCTCACGAACTGCCGCGCCTGATTAGTGAAATGGTCAATGATCTGGGCGCCGGCGATCGTGTGATTTTCACACCTGCAGCCCTTGCGGCGCTTGCCATGCAACCATGGCCTGGAAACTTGACCGAACTTCGCTCGGTTGTGCGAGTAACCCTTGAGAGTCGGTCGGCGGGATGTATCACTCCAAACGATCTTCCTGAGCGATACCGGCCTGGAGGGCGGCATACTGGTACCATTCTACAAAGAGTTGAATATAATGCGATCGTAAGAGTCCTTCAAGCATGCGACGGTAATAAACTACGCGCGGCTGAGCAGCTCGGTATCAGTCGAACCACTCTCTATAACAGGATTCGGGCCCTGCGAATTCCTCAATGATGGACATTGGAATGCTTGAAACTTGGCCGTTCCGGTATGCGATAGGAGATAGCATTTATATCGTGGGCATCGCATATTTCTACCCGAGTCGAGCACTGGAACGAAAGCCCCCGACCGTTCGTTTGGCGTAACGTCGCCGGCCCGCGCACCCCGCACCAGCTCCCGGCGCTGCGCTCAATTATCGCGGTCGACGAGCGGGATTCTGCGTTGGCCCTTAGGGTGCCCGTGAATGCGGCATGTTAAGCGTGCACGAGTCGGTCGAGATTTTTATAGGTGGCGAGGTTGTCGCCGGCCATGTGGACATCGAGTTCGGCGGGCACGATCGATCGACGACTCCAGAACGCGGTCTGCACGCCGCGGCCGCCGAGAAGTCCTCGGCTCCCTCGCCCGATTTATCCAATATATTTCAGGTGCGGAAAGCTAGATCATTCTGCCGCAGCTGAAGCAATGGCTGCCCGATGGTGGTCGCGGCCTCAGAGGCCTATATATAGATTAATGGGATCCGCGATGGGTGCGCATCGGTGACCGTCCAGGACTGGCCTGCTCGTTGTCTGTCGCGTTTGTCGTTAGATTACCGACAGGCTAGCGGACGCCGAGATCTCTAACACTCACGCCCTGAACCGTTGGTGGTCCAACTATTCGGGAGGGCTCGCGATCAGTGTAAGGGTTACGGGGGACCGAAACGAGCGGCCAACTCGGTCCTGGAACGGACACCGAGCTTGGTGTAGATCCTCGTCAGGTGGTATTGAACTGTCTTGTCGGCTATGAATAGCTCGGCGCCTACCTCCCGATTTGACAGCCCACGTGCGACCAATTGAGCCACAGTTTCTTCCTGCGGGGTGAGAGAATCCGCGCCCCGTCCACTTCGGGGAACTCGAACTCCACCAGCCTTGCGTTCGCGATCGCACCGAACCACGTACGCATGAGCGCCCATCGCGACGAAGATATCTCTAGCGGCTGTAATCTCAGCATCGGCGTCCCGGCGTTTGCCGGCGCGCCGTAGGATCTGGCCGTAGACGAAGCCGATGCGCGCCCGGTCGTACCGCAACGGGCTCCGTTCTAGCAAATCCAGCGCCTCGTCGAAAGCCTCACGAGCCGCGTCGAGATTGCCGAGGGCGCCCGACAGATGGCCACGCGCCGCGCTCAGCCGAGCTCTCGCGCCTATCCGGCCCAATTCATCCGCTCGCCGGAGATGATGTTCGAGGAACTTTTCCGCTTCGTCGAAATAGCCCTCGGCGATCAGCGCGTGGGCATACATGTCCGCCCAGGGCCACTGACCCGGATCCTCGATCCCCTCCCACGCCCATGACCGGGTGAGTGGACGCAGTGCCCGCAGCACCCCAGCGCTGTTGGCGCGCGCTTCGCAGCTATGAGCCCGAGCGAGAGCCGAAGGGACCCGCATAATCTCGTAGTCTTGCGGGCCCGCATCAGCGTGGCGCACTGCCTCCTCGGCCGCGTCCCAGTCGCCGCGCATGGAGTGTACAGCTGCAGCGGTCCAGTGCAGCAGCGGACCAGAGAGCACAATACCGCTGTGATCTAGCAGCGGCGTCGCGTCACGGACGGTGCGCAGAGCATCGTCCCAGTCGCCCCCTAGGAATTGCGCCCGCGCCAGCCAGGCTCGTGCCCACAAAGAGATGCGAGTGGAGCCACCGAGATAGGTCGTGGGTACGGAACTTTCGAGGTCGGCGCGTGCCTCGTCGAGCTCATCGGCAATTAGATGCAGCCAGCCGCGACCCACGGCGATACGTTGGACCTGCGCTCCGTGACGGACTCGATCGGTGAGGTTCTCGTAGGCGCGGCGGGCTTCATCCATGCGGCCGTAGGCCAAACCGAGCCCACGAATTGCGGCTGCCTCGACTCCAGCGGGGGTATCTGCGCCGACAAGGGCAATGGCGCGGTCCGCCCAGTCGACCAGTAATCGCGGGCGGCATCGGCACAGTGCGTGCAGTACATGGCGCTGACAGATCAATGCCGCGGTGTCCGGATCGTGATCTGGGCTGACCAGCTCCCATGCGCGCGAAAGCCGCGTCTCGGCCTGTGCCGGTCGACCACGCAGGATGGCGAGGTAGCCGAGGGCTGCGTTGCGCAGAGGCGTCTCGCGCAGACTCTCCATTTCGGGAACCAACGCCGAGGCAGCGAAAACATCACCCGATCCGATCAGCGCATCGACTGCGCGGGTGAGTCGACTTTCGCGGCGCAGACGGTCCTCGGTGAGCCTCCCTGCTGCACGTAGCAACCCCGCCGCCGCGCCCCACGCGCCGACTGCGGCGCGTTCGGTTGCCAAAGCGTCCAGTCGATCTGCAAGTTCGGGATCGGGGACGGCAGTAGCTGCGACAAGCAGTTCCAGCCTGCGCTGAGGATCGTCGATCAGTTCGGCGGCGCGACGGCGAGCCACGGTTGCAGACACGGTGCCCATCGCGTCGAGCACGGCGGAGCGAACCATCGAGTCGGCTGGGGCGATATCGGTCGGGCTGTGTGTGCCGAAGACGATTAAGCCGCTCGAGAGCGCCTGGTCGAGGGGGCCGAGCGGATCTCTGTCCAGACCGGCGAGCAGCGCGGCATCCTGGACTGTGGTGTCGCCGCCAAGGACACATATCGCCTGCACCAACGCCCGGACCGAGCTGTCGCTAGCATCTAGAACCCGGCGAACATGCGCCGCGACCTCGACCGGTGCGGGCAGGTCCGGATCGAATCGATGCCACACCTGCGGGTCGACCTCGGTGAGTAGTTGAGCGATGTATCGAACCACCCCTCCGGTGTGTCGAGAAAGCCGCTCGGCTGTCGCCGGGGTGAGCTCGATTCCGCGCGCCGCTGCGAACTTCTCCGTATGGGCGGCGTCGAGAGGCAGAAGCTCCATCTCCTCTGTCCAGATTTGCTGCAGCAAGCGTGTTGTGACCGGATCTACAGTCGAGTCTCCTGTCGCGGTTGATGCTATCGCCAGAAAAGGAAGACTGGGATGATGCCGAATTAGTGTGGAAAGAGATTGAAGCGACGGCCGGTCTGCCCAGTGAGCGTCGTCTATTACGATGAGGACTGTTTGCGCGGACCCCTCCGCGAGTTGCAGGAGTCGCGTCGCCGGAGTTCGAAGCTCCACGTTCGGTTGGAGATCGGAATCTGACTCGGAAAGAGGCCAGCCGAACATTTCAGTAGCTTCGCTGGACGGCGCCTCAGCCAGATCGTTGTTGATTTCGGCGGTCCGGAGTAGCTGATCCAGAACGGCTAGCGGTGTGTCTGCCTCCCATTCGGCAGCGGTCGCCCACCATACTGGACCGCCGTAGCCACGCGCGATTTCTCGCAAGAGAGTCGTTCGGCCCATGCCGTGTCGACTTCGGATCACCACAAGCCCGGCTTGTGGCGTGGGTACCCCGTGTAGCCTGGAGACGAGGGTGCTCAGAGCGACCGGGTGCGCGTGCACCGTATCAGAGGGTGCCATGCCGCTACCGTACTCTCAGCTGTGGCCCACCTGCATATTTGTACCCGCCTTGCGATCTCCGAGCGCTGGCGCCCAGCGTCGTGCGCGCCTTCAACCCAAGTCACCGCCGCCTACCGGCAACACAGTCCCGGTGATGTAAGAAGCTTCGTCCGAGGCGAGAAAGGCGATCGCCGCGGCCTGCTCGTCGAGGGTGCCGTAGCGGTGGAGAAGGGCTGAGTCCAATGTCTGATCCACGTGTGCTGAGAACCATTGGCGCTCTCGATCGGTCCGGGGAGCTGTTCCCCCGCGGGGTATGCGTCTGGGCGGTGCCTCGGTGCCTCCGGGCGCGGTCGCAACGACTCGAATTCCCGAATTTGCGTACTCCATTGCCAAAGATGCTGTTAAAGCATTGATTCCGCCTTTCGCTGCCGAGTAGGGGATCCGAAGAATGCCGCGTGTAGCTACCGACGAGACATTGACCACAACCCCTTGCCCACGCTCGACCATCGTCGGCAGTGTGGCCCGGCAGGCCAGTAGCGTAGTCATCAGCGACCGAGTGATCTCAGCTTGGATCTCTTCGGCAGAAAACTCAGTGAACGGCTTGAACTGGATAGCACCGCCGACGTTGTTTATCAGCACATCGATCCTGCCGTAATGGGCTAATGCTGATTCTGATAGACGCTCAGCCCCCTCCCAGCTTTCAAGATCAGCTGTGATTGCGAAGGTCTTTCTGCCTTGGGCTGTTAGATCGGCAGCGACCTCGTTGACGAGTTCGGATCGATCGACCAAAAGCAGAGAGCCGCCTTCGGAGGCGATGCGACGGGCCACGAACTCGCCAATACCCTGAGCGGCGCCGGTCACCACAACGACCTTGTTGTCGAAGCGCCCAGGGCTGAGGAACTTGAGCCGCTTCGCCGCATCGGGGGTCACCATTGCGCGGCGCATGGTTTGTTTGGATCGTTCGGCGTGATCGCTGATTAGTCGGCGTGCCGCCTGACGGTCGCCCGCCTCGAAGGCGGCCACGATATCGATATGGTCCCTTGCGCATCGCGGGTGGCACCAGGTCGCGTTGCGTAGGGTTTCCTCCATTTGCGCCCGGACGCCAAGCGCGCGATAAGCCTCGAGTAGATGCGTGTTCCCGGTCAATGTGAACAGGTAATCGTGGAACGCGGCGTTGGCTTCGGTGTATGCCGCAGCATCAGTGAAACGGTCTCCGTTTACGTAGCGCAGTGTAGATTCTGCCAGCAACCGGTAGCCGGCCAGCTGTTGAGAATTCAACCGACCTATGGTGATATCGAGAGCACCGAGTTCGAGGGCTTCGCGGGCCTCGAACACCGCGTCGGATTGGTTGATCGGTGGATGTTCCTCGCCGATCTCATAGCCTCTGGTGTGAGAGCTATCAGTCTCATTCGCCAGGCTTGTGATTGTGGGTACGAGTTCAGGTGGAATTGGCGGAAGAATCTGCTGCCCCACGATTGCTCGGGCTGACCCTGCAGGGAGCAGCGGATCGCCACGGTCGATCGCTTGTGATCTACTGCCGTTCTCGGGCCAGATCCTTTGTCCCGCAATCATCCGAATCTTCGCGTCGGGCGCTGAAGGCCGCGCTGTCCAGCCCGGCGCAGACTGCGTCGTTGCGTGCTCAGAATTTCGACCCACTCGTAGTGGATTGAGTGGCGCGGCAGTGAAGATGTGCTGTCCTGCCAGATCGCGGCCGACGCCAATCAGTGTCTCGGTCGAGGGGCGACCATGTTCTGTTGAATCTTTGCTAAACACACCACCTTCCGGGGCAACCGGCTCGATATGCGACTTTGTTACCGGAAGGGCAGCGATGGGCACGGCTTGCTTTAGCACCTCGTGGTCGAGTACCGATGAGCGCGCTGCCAGTTCACCGACTGGCGAAACATGGCTTGCCAAGTCCGAGGCGGCGATCCCCGACGGCGCAAACTTCTCGTAATAGAACCCAGTGGGACTGACGCCACGTTCCGTAAAGTGGGTGCGCACTGCGTCCACCATGGGCGGCGGCCCACAGAGATACACCGCCACATCCCCGTCGTAGAGGTGTTTCTCGCGGATCAGCGTGGTGACGTAACCCTTGTTCGGCGCTGTGCTATCCGGGTCGGAAACACAATACTCCCACGTAAATGTTCCCAGATCTTCGCTCAGGTCGCGCAGCGTGTCCAATTCCGCCAGGTCGTCGTCACTGCTTACCCCGTAGACCAAGTGCGCGAGCCGGGGGGAGCCCGCGTCACGCAACGAACGCAAAATCGCCAGCATCGGCGCGAGTCCGGTACCTCCGGCAAGAAGCAGTACCGGCTGCTCGGATTCGCGCAGAAAGAAGCTGCCGTTGGGCCCGGTGAAACTCAGCTTGTCGCCTACTTCGGCGCGCTCTTCGAGGTAGCTCGACATTGCGCCACCGGGAGTGATCTTGATCAGAAAGGTAAGCACCTTGTCGGCGAGAGCATTACTGAACGAGTAGGACCGGCTGTGCTCGGTGCCGGGTACAGCGATGTTCACGTATTGCCCGGGTAGGTAGGCCAATTTGTCACGGTCTGTGATCTCGACGGCCAGTCTAACCGTGGTCGGGGACAAGTGGTCCAATGACGTGATCGTGCCCGAAAAACTTGTTGCCTGAGCTTTAGCAGCTGTGGACGTGCTCGCTATCTGCACCACCAGATCCGATCTCGGCCGCATACTGCACGGCAGCACATAGCCGGCAGCCGCCTCTTCAGCAGTCAGCGCATCATCGATATAGTTGCCGCCGTCGTAGTCGCCGGAATCGCAACGCGCCTTGCAGGTACCGCACGCGCCGTCACGGCAGTCCAGCGGGATGTTGATGCGATGGCGGTAGGACGCATCTGCGACGGTCTGGTCTGCCGCGCAGGTGATGAAGTGCGTGACCCCGTCTTCGAACGATAACGCGACGCGGTAGGTCATGGTCTACTCCCGGAGCTGTCAGAAGTGATACACGTCGACGACGTGGTGGATGTAGTCGTTCTTGAGCACCACCGTCTTGCGACGGATCAGTGGCGTCGGGCCGGAGAAGTCGATCGTGTAAAACGAGGTCCCGTAGTACGGGTCGATTGCCTTGTACCGAAAGTACATTGTGTGCCAATTGAATCGGACGTCGACTAGGTCGCCTCGGCGATCGATGACTTCCACGTTGGTGATGTTGTGGCTGGTCCGTGGTTCGGGAAGCGAGGTGGCCGAGGATCTTTCGGTCCGGATGCGGAAGACTCGATCCTCGAGGCCGCCCTTATTGGGGTAGTAGATCAGTGAGATATCGGTCTGCGGGTTCTCGGTGAGCAAGTCATCGTCGCCCCATGAAGGCATCCAGTAGACGACATCGTCTGCGTAACACTCGAGCCAATTTTCGAATTCGCGGTCATCGAGGTAGCGCGCCTCGCGGTAGAGGAACTGTTCAATGTCATTGTGGGCGATTTTTGCAGTGCTGGCGACATTATCTGCGATGGCAGACATGGTAATCTCCTCAGGCCTCGGCAGTAATGCGCGGGGTATCGCTCTGGTTTGTTTGCTCATGGGCGAGTGCAGCACGCATGGTTTCGAGCCAGTATCCGTGATGAACGGTATAAAGGCCTTCGTCCTCATTTTTCACACCTGCTGACACCACGCCGGTCATTCCCAACGATTCGGCTACCGGATCGGGGCCGGATAGCCAGTGATCAGCACCACGGCTCATGTCATTCCAGGGTGCGGCAGTGGCGCGAAAGGTGAGTTGGCAGGACCGAAACTCCTCGAGGTCGTCGGGGGTGGCCATACCTGAGGCATTGAAGAAGTCCTCGTACTGCCTGATGCGCCACGCGCGCGCCTCGGGGCTCTCCCCCTTGGGTGCAATGCAGTAGATAGTGACTTCGGTCTTGTCTGGTGCGATCGGTCGGAAGTGACGGATCTGTGTGCTGAATTGGTCCATCAGATAGACATTCGGATAGAGCAGAAGGTTCCGAGAGCCCTTGACCATGAAGTCTCCACGGGCATCGCCAAATTCGTGCTTGAGCTGTTCCAACTGGGGCCATAGCGGGCGATCCTCAGGGTTGGCGCACCAGGTCCACAGGCACAGGTGACCGTGCGGGAACGACCAGTAGCCACCACCGGATTTGCCCCACTTGCCGGCGTCGACGGTCTTTGTCTCATTTTGCGATGCACCGGTGTTGCGACGTGATGTGGTGGCTGCGTAGTTCCAGTGTGTTGCGGTCACGTGGTAGCCATCGGCGCCGTTCTCTGCTTGAACTTTCCAGTTGCCATCGTAGGTATATGACGACGAGCCGCGCAGCACCTCGAGTCCGTCGGGAGATTGATCGACGAGCATATCGATAACGGTTACGGTGCCGCCCAGATGATCGCGGAGGTCCATAACGTCGGGGTTCAGGCTGCCGAACAAGAACCCTCGATAGTTGTCGAATCGCACGACTCGGGTCATGTCGTGCGATCCGTTGCGGTTGAAGGACTCGGGGTAACCTGCGCCTTCCGGATCCTTGACCTTCAGCAACGTACCGTCATTGCGAAATGTCCAGCCATGAAACGGGCATGTGAAGGTCAGACGATTGTCGGTCTTGCGGCGGCAGATCATTGCGCCCCGGTGAGCACAAGCGTTGATCAGGCAGCGCAATTCGCCATCGCGACCACGGGTTATCACCACCGGTTGCCGGCCGATGTAGGTGGTGAAGTAGTCGCCCGGTTCGGGGATCTGACTCTCGTGTGCGAGGTAGATCCAGTTGCCCTCGAAGATATGCTTCATCTCGAGTTCGAAGATCTCCTCGTCAGTGAAGATGCGGCGGTTCGCCCGGAAGGCCGCGGCCTCGCGGTCGTCGATGATCGCATCAGCGAGCACCTGCGACAGACGGTCGAATGTAGGGGTCATGGCGTCCTCCAGCAGCCTCGAACGAGTTTCAAGCTCGTGACGAGCGCTCTGCTCGTCACGACACTGGTCACGATCGTCGCATACTGTGACTCCGATCACCCTAGGCGAATGGCCAGTGATCACCCAGGGTGGGATTCATTGACTGTACATATTAATGAGTGAAAAATGAGTATTTGTCTCGACTTAATCCTGGTGCTTACCGTAGCTGATGCACGGGCGCGGTAGCAGCAGGAAGGATGGAGGTCATCAATGGAGTTGAGGCACCTGCGCTACTTCGTGACCGTTGCAGAAACCTGTCATTTCGGTCGCGCGGCCGAGCAGTTACATATTGCTCAGCCCGCGCTGTCCCAAGCGATCCGAGCGATGGAAGCTGAGCTGGGAGCTCCGTTGTTCGTGCGCACAACGCGCCAGGTCGCGCTCACTCCGGCAGGCGAATTTTTGCTCGGTGAGGCGCTACGGGTCCTTGCCGCCGTGAACGACAGTGTGCGCGGAGTACGGCGTATCGCCGAGGGGCGGCTCGGTCAGGTCCGAATCGGCTTTACCGGCACTGCCATACTGTCGCACCTGCCCAGAATTGCGCGCACCCTACGCACACACCTTCCGGAAATCGCGCTCGAAGTGCATTCGGATCTGTTGACGGTACAACAATGTGATCGACTGCGGACCGGCGGCCTCGAATTGGGGGTGCTGCGGCCGCCGGTTCGCGGTGAGGGTATCGCTGTACACATCTTGGATGTGGAACCCTTGGTGCTGGCCGTGGACAGCGAGCATCGTCTTGCCCTGGAGTCCCGGATTGCGATGGCGGATCTGCGCAGCGAAAGCTTCATCAGCTACGCGGGCTCCGACTCTGTGGTCAACAGCGCAGTATTGCGCAGCTGCCGGAACGCAGGGTTCAGTCCGAACCGTGAACTCGTGGCAACGGGGACAGGCGTGCTGCTCGCCCTCGTGGCCGGCGGGCTCGGAATAGCAGTGGTCCCCTCCTCCGCACGGGCACTTTCGCTACCTGGAGTGGTTTTCCGCGACCTGGTCGACGCAGAAACTGTCGAACTTGGCTTGGCGTGGCGACGCGACAGTGAGTCCGCACTCGTCCGTTCAGTGGTCGAAACATTGACTGAGGGCCGTACCGCACTGCCGAGGCCAGCCCCCGCACGCGCAGAGGATTGAATATGAAAATTGTTGATGTGGAGGCAATTCCCTTCGCTATCCCGTACCGCAAGCCGCTGAGATTCGCATCCGGCGAGGTGCACGTAGCTGAGCATGTGCTGGTGCGAGTGCGCACCGACGAAGGCGTGGTTGGGATCGCCGAGGCGCCGCCGCGTCCGTTCACTTACGGAGAGACTCAGGACAGCGTGACCGCGGTTATCCGTAAGATATTTGCCCCCCAAGTGGTGGGGTTGAGCCTGTTCCAGCGCGAGATAGTGCATAGCCGCATGGCTCGAACAGTCGGAAATCCAGTCGCAAAAGCTGCAATTGACATGGCGATCTGGGATGCATTGGGTCGCACGCTTGACGTTAGCGTGACCGATCTGCTCGGCGGCTACACCGATCGTTTGCGAGTATCGCACATGCTAGGGTTCGACGCCCCCGCGGTCATGGTTGCCGAAGCCGAGAAGATGCGAGATCTGTACGGCATCAACACGTTCAAGGTAAAGGTCGGCCGTCGGCCGATCGACCTCGACGTGGCTGTCGTGGAAGCGCTGCGCACGCATCTAGGCCCTGAAATCGACCTCTATATCGATGGTAATCGTGGATGGACGGCAACAGAGTCATTAGCCGCGATGCGACAGCTGGCGAGCTTCGGACTGACCTTTGCCGAGGAGTTATGCCCTGCCGATGATGTTCTGGGTCGTCGCTGGCTGGTGTCGCGGTTGGACGTGCCTTTCATCGCCGACGAATCAGTGCCAACTGCGGCCGATATCACGCGCGAGATACTTGCTGGCGCCGCCACTGCGGTGAGCATCAAAACAGCGCGTACTGGATTCACCGGCTCGCAGCGGGTCCATCATCACACCGAGGGTCTCGGAGTGGAGGTCATCATGGGCAATCAGATCGACGGCCAACTGGGCTCCACGTGCACGGTCGCGTTCGGTGCTGCCTACGAGAGGACGTCACGGCGCGCTGGTGAATTGTCGAATTTTCTCGACATGACCGACGACTTGCTCACTGAACCGCTCAATATTCAAGGGGGCGAACTAGTTGTTCGTCCCGGCGCCGGTCTGGGTGTGGATCTCGACCTGGACAAGCTCGCGCATTTTCGGTGCGACATCTGACCGAATACCACACAGTCCCTGCAAAAAGGAGTTTGTTATGACCAGTATTATTCCGGCACCGACGGCGGCGGGATCCGGGGCGAACGCTACCGACCGATTCAAGTCCGACAAGCCTGTTGTCGTCGACACCCCGAAGGAGCGAGTCAGCCTGCTCGCCCGCGAAGTTATCGATGCAGTCCACGCTACCATTCGCAAGCATTCGGTGACCTACGGTGAGTATAACGCTGTCAAGGCGTGGCTGATCGACGTCGGCGAGACTGGCGAATGGCCGTTGTTTCTCGACGTCTGGGTGGAGCATGTCGTCGAGCAGGTTGCCACGGAACGCCGACGTGGGAATAAGGGCACCATCGAGGGCCCCTACTATGTGCCCGGTGCGCCCGAAATAGGTTCCGCGGGATGGGTTCCCATGCGCGATGATGAACCGGGTGTTCCTCTAGTATGGAGCGGAACGGTCACATCTGTCGACGGTGTCGCACTAGCCGGTGCAACCGTCGAGCTTTGGCAGGCTGATGACGATGGTCTGTATTCGCAGTTCGCGCCGGGGATTCCCGAATGGAACCTGCGCGGTTCGTTCACTGCCGATGCTGAGGGTCGATTCGAGATCCACACCGTACGACCGGCGCCTTACAAGATTCCTACCGACGGCGCGTGTGGCCGCTTGATCGATGCGGCAGGGTGGCACGCTTGGCGCCCAGCCCATTTGCACGTAAAGGTCTCGGCGCCTGGTCATGAGTTGCTGACCGCGCAGCTGTATTTCCCTGGTGACGAGCACAACGAAGACGATATCGCCTCCGCGGTGAAGCCGGAGTTGGTGCTGGATCCACAGACCGACGAAGACGGCCGCGCGCAGTCTGTGACCTACGGCTTCGTACTGGACCCGGTCGCTGTCTGAAATCCATAAGGCAAGAAGGAGATTCACCCATGCTGTACCACGTCCGGATGGATGTGCACATCCCAAGCCATCTGTCTCCCGAACGACGTTCTGAAATCGTCGCTCGTGAGAAAGATTATAGCCAGAAGTTGCAGCGAGCGGGTAAATGGTCACACCTGTGGCGCATCGTGGGTGAGTACTCCAACTTTTCGATCTTCGATGTCGAATCGCACGATGAACTTCACCAACTGCTCTCGGCGCTGCCGTTGTTTGAGTATATGGATATCCAGGTAACTCCACTTGCCGCGCATCCGTCCAAGATCTGATTGGGTCGATAGTGGCTGTCCTTGACACTCCGCGTGGTCCTGTGGGTTATACCGATAGCGGGTCGGGCCCCGCGATTGTAATGATCCATGGCTTTCTGTTCGACAAGAGTATGTGGGCACCGCAAATCGATCATTTCGCGGAACTGGGGTTCCGGGTGATCTGCGTGGATTTAGTCGGTTTTGGCAAGAGCGCCGGTATCGTTGGGCCGATCATCCCAATGTCCGCACACACTGAAGCGATCGCAGCTGTGCTGGCAGTGCTGCGTATTGATAAAGCAGTTCTCGTGGGCTACTCGATGGGAGGACAGGTAGTACTGGATTTCGTCGCAGCCTACCCAACGCAGGTCGGCGCGCTGGTCCTGTCGGACACTTTTGCCGGTCTTGACGACACGGAGGTGCGCCTCCGGCGTCTGGCATTGGCAGACCGGCTGGATCGGGAGGGTCTAGAGCGGTATGCTCAGGAATTCCTGCCGCAGGTTCTCAGCGACCGGACTGCGCGGTTGCGTCCGACGATCGCGGCCCGCGCAATCGAGATGATGACCGGCGCTGATCCGGGTGCCGCGGCTGCTGCATTGCGTGGTCGAGCATTTCGTCGCGATTATACAGATACTGCTCGCGCACTGATGGTTCCAGCGCTTGTTGTCGTGGGCGCTGAAGATGTCTTTGACCGGGGTGTTCTTGGGGTGGAACTCGCAAGTGTTATTCCGCATAGCCGCTTTGCCGCTATCGACCACGCCGGCCACACCCCGAGTTTGGAGGCGCCGTCCGCCTTTAACGCGATAGTCGCAGATTTTCTCGCCGGGGAGTAGTTGTCGATGACGATGTGGACGTAGGCCGTGCCGATGACGGGTCGGTTGCCGGCGCCGCGTTCACCTATTAGGGGCGCGGGCGCGCCAGCGTTCATTTTGCCCTGGCTGCAGCGGATAACGGGTGCCGCCGCCGAGGATGTTGGCGAACTTGGTGACATCGACGTGGATCATCAGGCCGGGGTGGGCATATTCGTCGTCGAGCCGGGGTACACCGGTGACACGTTGATGCACGACGACCGGTTGATTTGGCATCGCACCGGTACTGCGTGCACGGTCGAGGCCGACATCGCGAGTCGGCTAGCGATCTGTATCGGGCCCAACCGGTTCCGCCAATGCAATGTCATCTAAAACTGACAATGGTTGTTGACAGTTCGGGCTCCTAATGTGAATAGGAGTCCTCATGTCCGAACGTGTTTGGAGTGAGGAGGATTTGATCAGGCGCGTGAGTCGGCGCCTGGCTGTTCTACGACATGCCGAGGAGGTCAGCGGCAACGTCGCCGCGACGTGCCGCTACTACGGCATCAGCCGCAACGTCTTCTATCGATGGAAACGCCGATTTGAGGACGAGGGCCTCGAGGGGCTGAAGGACCGTTCCAGCGCGCCGCTGCACTGCCCGAATGTGACCGGCCCGAAGTGGTCGGCAAAATCATCCATCTGAGGCAGCACAACCACTTCGGGCCGCTCGAGATCTCGATGTATCTCCAGCGCTACCGCGATGTCTCGATCAGCCAGTCCGCGGTGTGGCGGATCTTGAAGCGGCTGGCAATGAACAGGCTGCCGGCTTCGCAACGCTATAAACGTCACAAGCGGCGGTGGAAATGCTACGAGAAGCAGCGGCCGGGCCATCACGTGCAGATCGACGTGAAGTTCATCGAGCCGATCACCACCGGACCGCACCGTCGTAAGCGCTACTGCTAGTGTTCTGCGCCTGAAATGCGTTGGCTAATTGTAGGATTCGGCGGTGGCGAGGACGGGGCGGCCGAGATCGGGTCCAGAGTTGGTGGTGACC
>NZ_JBSFDZ010000020.1:8329-107341 GCF_053594175.1 Nocardia sp. NPDC001965 | reverse complement strand
GGTCAACGCGTTCGCGATCACCTTCGCCGACCGCTGGCCCGACGCCCGAACCTACTGAGAGAAACCGCCGGAAACACCGTTACCGAGATAGTCCCTGCCGCGCCGATTCACGCGGGTAAGCCCGGGTATCGGCTGGATTTGGATCGCAATAAGGACGGTGTCGCCTGCGAATGATCAGTTATGAAAGCGTCCCGCCTGTCCGCAGATTGAATGGGTGGGGCGGCTTCACGATTGGGTAATCGTCCTGACAACCGGTTGACGGTTGCCGCTATCGAGGTTGACACCCGCAGGCGAGTACGGTCAGTCTGGCATCAGTGACCCTGGTCGAAGCCCCCACTCCCGAAGGCATTGTTCGAATCCGAAAAGTCGACTCCGTTGAAGTGGAAGTTCACGACGCCAGCGATAGCGCGTGCGTCATCCTCTGAAGCTGTAGCGTCACCAGCGTTCGGTACCCGCTCCTCAATCTCCAGTGCGAGATCAAGAACCCGATCCCGAATCGTGTCTAGGATCTGTGAAAACTTTCGCCCAGAGACGTAGTAGTAGGTCCGGCCGGGCGTCTCGCGTTCGCGCAGACTACCCAGGTGCATACCGCCAACAGAGCTCGCTCTCCCGGTTCGGTATGTTCTTGTCTCGTACGCGGCCCGGACATCGTCTGGTTCGCCTTCCAGCGGCCAGAAAAACCTGGTTTGCGCCTTTTTGGCGTACTCCTCAAGGTCCGCGACCGATTCACGGAATGCCCGCGTGAAATACCATTCTCCACGGCTGGCTTCTGGCACCTCTTCCAACTTCAAAGCCACCACCCGACTGTCGCCACCCGCGGAGTACTCTCTGCGAGGACTCACCTCGATCTGCCCCCGATAAACCGGCAACAGGGTGCCGTGAGGGTATCCGCGGAGTTCGTGTTCGATCCATTCGAGCATGTCTTTCGCGCCCGCCCGGAACGCAACAACCTTCAGCTTCCGCAGCAGATCGCGAACCGGGCCGTTCTCCTGAGCAAGGTCGATAACCTCCTGGATCTGCGACATCGGCGCGCTCTACTCTCCGGTCGTTCCGACGGCACCTGGCAGCAGACCGCCTAGCATTTGACCGAAGCCACTTCCGCCGAAGGCGTTGTTCGCGCCCGACATGTCGGTTCCGAGGAAGTTGTAGTTGACAATGACCTGCCTCGCTTCGCGCTTTGTGTCGTCTGAGGCGTCCGGTTCACCAGCATCCGGCGCAACTGCCTCAAGCTCAAGCGCCAGGTCAAGCGCCTTGTTCCGAATCTGGTCAAGAATGCCAACAAACACATGATCCGGGACCGAGTAACGCACGCCCACACAGCGAAGCATGGGGTCGACATCACCCTTGCCCTGCTCGATGAGGTAGTTGTACATAGCCAGAGCTTCGGCCGGCCAGCCGAACGAGGTCTCGTCTTCGGACGCTGCGAAGCTCTCGATCTCGGCGACCGGGTGAGGCAACTTCATCTCGAAAAGATAGGACGATTGGGCTTCCTCCGGGAACACTGAACGGCGCACCACGTGATTCTTGACCGAAAATCCGGCCGGGCCTATGAACTGAGCCCGCGGCATCGTCGTGAAGGGGCCCCGATAGGTGGGCACCGGAGAATTTCTCGGGTAGCCGTTTAGCTCCTGATTCACCCATTGCAGCATCTCTGGTGCGCCGGTTCGAGTCGCCAGTACCTTCAGCTTTCTGAGAAGGCCAGCGACCGGACCTGTGCCTTGTGCATCGTTGATGACATCTTGCAGCAGTGTCATCGCTACCCTGCGGCCGCGAAGCCGAGGTAGCCGAACACTGCGGCGACAACTGCATTCATCGACGCCTCGGTGAGGGCCAGCCGGGCATCCGCCAACCATGCTTGCACGCGGGACCCGGCCTGACCGCCATGGATCGGACCGTCGACCTCGATCGCCCTGAGTAGGTTCGCGATGTTGTCGTCGGACACCCCCGCCCGGCGGAGCGAGCTTTCGAGTTGGTCTCGGTCACCGGCCTGCGGGGCTTGGTTGATGGTTTGATGGAACCCTTCGCCACCGAACGCGTTGTTCGACCCGGACATGTCGTTGTCTCTGAACGTGAACTTGTTGTCTGCCATACGGATTCCGCCCTGTTTGCCCGCCAACACGATTGTGGACAAGCCAGGCTAGCAGTCGGCAACCCGGTTGCGGTAGAGGCAATTTCACTCCACAGGGGTTTCTAGTTTCCCACCGCGTAACAGGTACAAACAATGCGTCGATATTTAACGCCGGCGCCGGTCCACACTGCGGGATACCTCCCGGTACAGCTACGGCCCACAAGGGGTACGAGGGGCCGTAGGCATGGGCGCGAGGGCTACACGGCACCAGATGCGTAGCCCAGCCTATGGCGTTAGCAAACATCCCGCAGCCAATTCAGGTCGCGGTTGGTTTCGCCCCTCGGACTGCACAAGGCGGGCGAGGAGTTGGTCCAGAATCTCAGGTCGCTCCCGGCAAATCTTGGCGATACGCGCATAGAGCTCGGGTGGCATCGGGCCGAGGCCGGGCAAATCGACAGGGTGGATCACGATTTTCGGCATGCCACATCGTCTGCGGTGCATCATGAACCGCTCGGAAGGTTCACCGGATGAGCACAGAGTTCACACTCCCGGCCTCGAACACCCACACCGGAATTCTAGCCACCCGGGCGCGCGTGATGCAGTCCTTTGTTCCAGCCGAGCGGCCTACGGGGAACGCACATACGAGATCGACCATCGCCTGATTCCGGAGCACGCCGACCTTCTTGCCGTGCGTCTTCCAGTCGGCGGGGTGTGCTTCTACCCGGAGGTTGCCGCCAGCCCAAATCTCGGCCGCCCGCGAGTCCGCTCCCGCGAAGTGAACGACGAACCGGGGGATCGTGCCTCCGATTCTCCGTGGAGTCGCATGGTCGCCCACCATACACGCTGAACAGTGAGCGGAGCGCCTGCGCCTGGCCGTCGGCCAGCGTGCCACCGCGTGTGGTCGTTCAAAACATTACACAGCGACGGCGGTGACCCCCCGACAACGCGAAACGTCTCCGCCGGCTTTGCCGGCGGAGACGTTTCGCGCTCTGGCAACCGACATCCTGATGTGGAAACCGTCTCGGCCCACTAAAGGCCGCTATCGATGCAAGTTTCCTACTTGAGCCGGACCATGCTCCGTGAAGATTTCCGGTGATCAGTAGACCCGGTGGCCAGTGGGTGTGGTTCGCCGGTGAGGTGCGCGACAGCAAGGGCGACTTCGGTGATAGTGGCGGTGGTGTAGATACCGGTCACTCCCCCACCTGTTTGGCTGTGGCGCGCGAATTCCCGGGCCACAGCGGTGCCGTAGTGGCGCTCGACCCAGGTGATGGTGGTGTGACGCAGCCAATGGATGGAGATCCCGTGGGTGTGCACCCACGGCAGGTGCTTACCGAGACGTTCGAACAGGTGGTTGTAGCGGCGGCGGGTAATCGGGTTGCCGTTCCGCGCGCGCAGCAGCGGACCGGAGGCGGGTGCGCCGCGTTGTTCGGCATGGCGGCACAGGGCCTGCATGAGGGTCGGTGAGATCGGTTGCCACAGCTGTGTGCCGCCCTTTTCGCGCAGCAGGATCACCGATTGCACCGGGTCGAGATCCTGGGGCCGCAGGGCCAGCGCTCCGGCGCGGCGGCAGGCGGTTTCGGTGTGCAGCCGCAGGATTAGGCTGTCCAGTTCCGGGTCGTTGCCGGTGGTGGCGGCAACTTCGACGAGCTGCGCCAGCAGATCGGTCGGGAGGGCGCGGCGGTTGGATCGGGTGCGCTTGGGTTTGGTCAGGCGTGCGGCGGGGTTGTCGCGTGGGTCGACGAGTCGGCTGTCCTCGGCGTGCCGATACAGCTTGCGCAGGGCGTCGATGACGTGGCGTACGACTTCGTTGCCGCCGCGATCGGAACGCCGGATCACCCGAGTGGCGCGGATCTGTTCACACAGGACCTGCAGGTCCGCGGTGGTGGGTTCGTCCAGTCGCCTCTCACCCCAGCCGGGTTGAATCAGGATCTTGTGCCAGTACGTGCAGTAGTGCTCACGAGTGCGGCCCGCGGGCATCCGGTCGATCGCGGCCGGGATGAACTCGGCGAAGGTCGGTGCGAGACGGGCAGTCTCGGCCGAGGCTCGGGCGTCGAGATCGGCGACGGTGAGGCCGAAGCGTTCCATCATCATCTGGACCGCAGCGATATCGGCCTGGGTACCAGCAGTCATTCGGGTGCTCCTTCGGCGAAGCGGCGAGCGAGGATGTCGTCGACGACGTCGGCGGGATAGACGACCAGCAGTGCCTGGTCGGGGTCGGCGGCGAGCAGGACGCGCTCGTGGATGCGGATTCCGGCGGCGTGGCGGACGGCGGCCGGGATCGAGATGTGGCCGTATTTGGTGACGCCGCGGCGGCCGTGCCCGGGTCGGGTGATCAGGACGAGGCCACTGGTGACGCGCCAGGACAGCAGGTCGCCGGGGTGCCAGTCGAGGGCGTCGACGATGGCTTTGTCGACGACGCGGCCGTTGGTGTCGACAGGCCGGATGCTGTGCACGGCCCTCGATCGCACGGGCTCCTCGAGGGTCGCCATCGGCAGGGCGGGACCCGAGGCGAAGACGGACGAATCGCCCAAGCCAGGTCCGGCAGCGAAGGAGGGAAGCAACGGCCGCAGTGTGTCATCGGTCACAAGTTTCACCCCCGCTGGGGGTGAAACCGCAGGTCACGGTGGTGACGGGAAAATGGGTGTCCAGGCAGTGCACGGACACGGTTTCTGGGGCACAAATGCAGCAAAAAAGTGTCCGGAGGGGGACTTGAACCCCCACGCCCGATAAAGGGCACTAGCACCTCAAGCTAGCGCGTCTGCCATTCCGCCACCCGGACCGGTGTGCTCAGCAAGAGTATCGGATCGTGCCACCGGGGCAAAATCGCGGGTCCCACCTGCGGATATCTACACAATTGTCAGCCGCTGACGAATTCGGGTCCGGCCGCTGCGGGTCGTCGGTAGATTATGGGCGCAACGGTGCAGTCGCGGTGAGGAGCGCCAAGTGGGACATGATGTCGCGGTCGTTATCGGGGTGGGCGGTATGGGGCGGGCCATCGCGCGCCGGATAGGGGGTGGGCGGCGGCTGCTGATCGCCGACTTCGACAGGGACAATCTGGACTCGGTGGTGGAGCTGCTCGCCGGGGAAGGGCATGAGGTGGTCGGGCGGCAGGTGGATGTGTCCGATGCCCGGTCGGTGGCTGCGCTGGCACAGGCGGCCGGTGAACTGGGGCGGGTCACTCATATCGCGCATACCGCGGGGGTGTCGCCCACGCAGGCCGTGACGAAGGCGGTGCTGGAGGTGGATCTGCTCGGGACGGCGCTGGTGCTGGACGCGTTCGAGGGGGTGGTCGCCGAGGGCGGGGCCGGTGTGGTGATCGCGAGTATGTCGGCGTATCTGGCGCCGCTACCGGACGACCAGGTCGCCGCGCTCGCGCATACTTCGGCGGGGGAATTGCTGGCGTTGCCGTTCCTCGACCACGACGCGCATCCGGGCATCGCCTACGCGACGGCGAAACGGGGGAATGTGGCGCGGGTTCAGGCCGCGGCGGTCGCGTGGGGGCGGCGGGGGGCGCGGCTCAATTCGATCAGTCCGGGGGTGATCTCGACGCCGATGGGCCGGCAGGAACTGGACGGCGAATCGGGGGCGGCGATGCGGGCGATGGTCGACGCGTCGGCGACCGGCCGGTTGGGGACACCGGACGATATCGCGCATGCGGCGGCATTTCTGCTGGATCCGGCCGCGAGTTTCATCGCGGGGATCGATCTGCTGGTCGACGGCGGGACGGTGGCGGGCGTGCGGGCGCTGACCGCCGGGTGAGGGCCCGGTCCGGGCGGGTTCACGGGAACGGGTTCACCTCCAGTGTCTCGGCACGGGTGAGGACAATTGTTGACGACGCCGGGACTCACGGATGATGATGCGGCCACCAGCCCCGACGTCTCGGAAGTGAACTGTGCCGCCCACCGGAGTTCCCGCAATCCATCTAGGTCCGGATCACGACCTCGCCCTCGCGCGCGGTATCGAAGCGGGCGGTGGCCGCCTGGTTCCGCTGGGCGAAGCCGAGGCGGTGGTGTGGAAGGGCGGACCCGACTCCTTCCCCGAACGACTGCCGGACACGGTGCGGTGGGTGCAGTTGCCGAGTGCGGGGATCGAACGGTGGTTCGCGGCGGGAATCGTCGACGACAGGCGGATCTGGACCTCGGCGGCCGGAGCGTACGCGTCGAGCGTGGCCGAGCATGCGGTGTTGTTGCTGCTGGCGGGCGTGCGGGGACTGGGTGAGCAGGCGCGCGCGAGTTCATGGCGCAAGACCGAGTTCGAAGCGCGGGTGGGTACGTTACGGGGCGCGACGGTCGCGATCATCGGCTGCGGCGGTATCGGCCGGGCGATGATCCCGCTGTTCACCGCATTCGGGGCGGAGGTGCTGGCCTCCACCCGGTCCGGGACGCCCGTGCCGGGAGCAGCCGAAACGGTGGATTCGAGCCGCAACACCGAACTGTTCTCGCGCGCCGACCATTTCGTGATCGCAGCACCGGCGACCGCCGAAACCGCGCGGCTGGTCGACGCGGACGCCCTGGCACAGATGAAACCGACGGCGTGGATCGTCAACATCGCGCGGGGATCGCTGATCGATACCGAGGCACTGGTGCGGGCGCTGCGCGCGGAGACCATCGGCGGCGCGGCGCTGGACGTCACCGATCCGGAGCCGCTTCCGGACGGGCACCCGCTGTGGTCGTTGCCCAATGCGGTGATCACGCCGCATCTGGCGAACCCTTCGGCCGGCCTGCCCGGTCTGCTGGCCGAGCATGTGCGGGCCAATGTCGAGCGGTTCGCGGCCGGCGAACCGCTGCTCTCGCTGGTGGAGATCGACCGCGGCTACTGAACCGCGTCTCCGGGCTCGTGGCCGGTCAGACCTCGAGGATTTCGGCTATCGGACGGCGCGGGGTATCGGCCAGCGGCGCGGCGCGGCGCGAACCCCAGCCGACCCGGACCATGGCCTGCGGGTAGGCGCAGTCGTGCAGCAGGCCGGTCCGGATCTCCTGCCGGGATTCGGCCACCCCGAGCGGTTCGGTCTGCACGCTGGTTGCCAGCCCCAGACCGGTCGCGGTGAGCAGGAGCGCGCTGGTCGCCTCACCGGCCCGCAGCTGTGCCCGCCGGTCGTCGCGGGTGGTCCCGACGACCAGCCATTGGGCGGCGTCGGGCTGATCCGCAGGATCCAGGAGAGCCGGGTCCGCGAAGGTCCGCACCGGGAGTTCACCGGACGGGCGCGCCGCGGGGGCGTTCTGCGACGGTACGCCGTCGGTGAGCCGGTTCCGTCCGCTCCAGCGGGCGATCTCCTCCTGGTATCGGCGGTCGGTGGCGTGGGCGGTGACAGCGCGCCGCAAGGGGGTGGCCAGGCGTGGCAGCAGCGTATCCGGGACCTGCCGGACGGCGGCGCCGTGCGCCGACACCTGAGCGGCCAACGACCTGAGATGGCGGGCCGGGACCGGCCTGGGCAGGAAGTGGCGCCGATCGGTGCGGCGCAACATGATCGCCGCGGCCATATCGACCTGGGCGGCACCGGCCGGACTGCGGGCCGTGTGGATGGTGGCGAGATGCTCCGGGTCGCGAGGATCGGGGCAGTAGTCCACGGTCGACGCCCAGCCCAGCGCGGCCAATGCGACGCGCATATGGTGCAGCGCCGCTCCGCAGCTGACCACCAGCGAGCGTTGGTTGAAGTCGGTGACTGTCAGCTGCCTGCCGGTATCGGCGAACAACTGGATACCGTCCGCAACGGGCCGCCAGCGCCAGGGCTGGGTGTTGTGGACGGACGGCGCTCGTACTGCCAGGCCGAGGGCGGTATCGGTGACCTCACGATCCAGGATCGCGCAGGGCATTGTGTTTCGTCCTTCCGGTTACGGGCGATGAGGAGATTTCCCGGCCGTGCAACCCGCCGGGTGGCCGCTAAAAGCGGCGTCGCCACCCCACCGCGGCTCGTTGCGGCACCGGCGCCGCCCACCTGCGGTGGTGGATTCACTGCGTTCGAGCGTAGACATTCTGCGCGTGGATGGCACGGGTCGGCCGCCGGATTTGCCGAAAGGTATCCGCGCGGCATAGATCTGTCCTGTCCGAATCCTGCACTGGGCGCGCGGATCCGGTTTTCTCCTGTTGACAGCAATACCTTCGGCAAGTCTGGTGTGATATTCGACACATAATCGACCGTTACCGAGCATTCGCCGGCACACGCGGCTCCGGCCAGAGCAGACACGAACGGTCCGGCGCTGTTTCCCGCACCGGATGCCGGGTAGATCGGCAGTACTCTGGCCTACTACCCCTGGTGACCAGCTGTGACAGATGCGATACACCGAGGAAAGGGATGCACATCATGCTGCTACGCCGGCTTGCCCGCCCCCTACTGGCGAGTGCGTTCGTCGTCAACGGAGTCGAATCACTGATGCATCCGGAATCCCGGGTGAAGGAGGCGTCGACTCTGGTGAACAAGGGCAAGGAGACGCTGCCGTCCGATATCGCGGGCAATCTGCCCGAGGATCCCAGCACGCTGGTGCGCGTCACCGCGGCGGTGCAGATCGCCGGAGGCACCCTGCTCGCACTGGGCAAAGCGCCCAGGCCGGCGGCTTTGATGCTGGCTGCGACAGTGGTGCCGGCGACGGTCACCGAACAGAACTTCTGGGCGGAGAACGATCCGCAGCGCCGGGCGGCCAAGCGAACGGCCTTCCTCAAAGACGTGAGCCTGCTGGGTGGCTTGCTGATCGCCGCCTCCGATACGGCGGGCAAACCCTCGCTGGGCTGGCGTGGGCGCCGGGCCGCACGCCGGGCGGCGACCACGGTGAGCGGTGCGCTCCCGGTCGGATCGTCCGGACGTGGCGGTTCCGGTGACGCCGTGCGGCAGCAACTGCAGCAGGCCTCCGAGCGGGGCCGGGATCTGGCGAGTACCGCGGCGAGCCGGGGTGCGGAACTGGCCGAGACCGCACAGCAGCGCGGACCGGTATGGGCGGAGGCCGCAAAACAGCGGGGTTCCGATTGGGCCGACGTCGCCAAGCATCGGGGTGCGGAGCTCGCCGAGACCGCACAGCACCGCGGACCGGAATGGGCCGAAGTCGCGAAGAACCGTGCCGCGGAGTGGGCCGATTACACCAAACACCGCGGCAGCGAACTCGCCGAGACCGCACAGCACCGCGGGCCGGAATGGGCCGAGGCGGCCAAGAACCGGGCCACCGAACTCGCCGACTACACCAAACACCGCGGCAGCGAACTCGCCGAGACCGCGCAACACCGCGGACCGGAATGGGCCGAGGCGGCCAAGAACCGGGCCACCGAACTCGCCGACTACACCAAACACCGCGGCAGCGAGCTCTCCGCGTCGGCGAAGGCACAGCGTGCCCAGCTGGCGAAGACCAAGGCCAAGGCGGCCAAGGCCAAGGCGAAAGCAAAGAAGAAGTGAGCCCGACCCCGCCGATCAGGTGACCGACACGACGCTGCCCGGGCTTCCGGCCCGGGCAGCGTCGTGTGACGGCGTCGTGTCACATACCGGGGAATTCGAGGATCGGCGCCGGGTAGTCCACCTGCAGCCGCCACGGCCGATGGATCGCCCTGCCCTCGATATCGGCGAGTTCGGGAACCCAGCGGCGGACATAGCCGCCGTCCGGGTCGTAGCGTTCGGCTTGACGCAGGGGGTTGAGCACACGGTTGGGCCGGGTGTCGTTACCGGTGCCCGCGACCCACTGCCAGTTGAGCTGATTGTTCGCCACATCGGCGTCGACCAGCCAGTACCGGAAGTGCCGCGCGCCGATCCGCCAGTCGACGCGCAACGATTTGGTGAGGAAGCTGGCGGTGATCAGGCGGGCCCGATTGTGCATCCAACCCTGGGCGCGCAACTGCCGCATTCCCGCGTCGACGATCGGAATACCGGTCCGCCCTTCGCGCCAGGCTTCGACCGCCTGTTCGTCCTCGCGCCAGCGGATCCCCCGATCGCGATAGTCCGCCCAGGCGGCATCGGGCCGGGCGGCCAGGACCTGATGGTGGAAATCCCGCCACGCCAGCTGCCGGACGAAGGCCGCGGTCCCTTCGGTGGAATCACCGGCCCGGCGGACCACTTCGGCCGGGGACAGACAACCGAAATGCAGATACGGCGAAAGCCGCGAGGTGCTGTCCCCAGCCAGATCGTCACCACCGGTCGCATAGTCGTTCGCGCTGCGGGAGAGCCAGTCCCGCAATATTTTCCGACCGGTCGTCTCGCCGCCGACGGACAACTCCGGCGACGGTTCCCCGGCACCGATATCGCCCGGCTCCGGAAGGAGCCCGGCCGGGATACCGGGCAACTCGAGGTGGTGTGGCGCGCGTAGCGGCGCCCGGCGCTGGGCCGCGGTCCACTGCCGGAGGTAGGGCGTGAAAACCGCGAAATGATCGCGGCCGGACGGGAGCAGATCGCCTGGTTCGACGACGGTCAGCGAGGCGCTGTGCACCCGCAGTTCGCGGCCGTCACGCCCCAGGCGGTCGTGCAGCCGCTGCTCACGCCTGCGGCTGAAGGCACTGAAATCGGCCGCGATATGGACGACCGAGGCATCGGCGTCCGCCGCCACCCGCGCCACTTCCTCGGCGAGATCACCGGAGCGGACGATGAGCCGGCCACCGAGTTCGCGGAGTTCGTCGTCGAGTTCGCGCAGGGCGGCCGCCAGGAAATGCGCGCGATTGGGCGGGCATCCGCCGCCGGCGAGAATGGCCTCGTCGAGTACGAACAGCGGGACCACCGTATCGGCGTCGCGATGGGCTGCGGTGAGCACCGGATTGTCCCGGACCCGTAGGTCGCGGGTGAAGAGAGCGACCGCCGCGGCGGTCACGCGAACCAGACCAGGCAGAAGGTGTGTCCTACCGGATCGGTGTACACCCGGAAAGTCGCTTCCGCGTGGACGAACGTGGCGCCCAGCGCCAGCACGGCCGGTTCGGCGATCTCCACGTCGCGCACCAGCACATCCAGATGGATCTGCTGGGAACCGGCCGGATCCGGGAAGCGTGGCGGCTCGTACTCCGGCGACAGCTGGAACGCGAGCCGGCGACCCTGCGGGTCGACCATGGCCACCCACGTGTCGTCGCTCTCTTCGCGTACCACCTCGCCGCCGAGCAGTCCCACATAGAACTCGGACAACTTCCACGGATCCGGGCAGTCCAGTACGACTGTCCGCAACCCCTCTACCCCGTCGGCCACCATGGACGGGCCCTCCTTCCGATTCTGATCAACGGTGTACACGTACCCGGGCGCACACCGGGAAAACCCGCGAGCGGTGCGCGCCGAGTGTAGGGCGATGATCCGGGTCCGGAGGGTAGGTGGATCAGCGCGTCGGCGTGGGTATCTCCTCGTAGACCTCGCCCACGGCACCGGCGAGCAACCGATCGGTCATCTCCTGCTTCAACACGGTCAGCCGGGCATTCTCGGCGGGACCGCGGTCGCGGCGCGCACCGAGCTCGATGAATTCGCCGGTGACGAAGCCGGCGTCGCGCAGTCGCAGCGTCACGACGCGCTCGCCGTGGGTGAATTCCCAGACGTAGCGGGCGAGTACCGGGCCGCGCGCGGTGTCCGCGAGTTCGGGATCCACCGTGAAGCGGTCGCCGGTGACTGCGCGCAACACCATCTCCACGGCATCCCGCCCGCCCGGGCCGGGAAAGGCTGTGCGGACCGCGATCTCCCGCCGCTCTATCTCGCCGAGCAGCGAAACAGCGTGCCGCACAGCGCAGTACGCGTGCGCGACGCCACCGGGAAATTCGGTGCCGTGATATTTCATCAGGTCGTCGAACGAGAATTCGATCGGCGTACCGGCTTCGAGGACTGTCAGCATGTCTTCTCTCTGTTCCTGGTGGCCCAGTGCAACGCCGAATAGAGCAGTTGGGTGGCGCCGGGCATGAATCCGGATCCGTGGTGGTACACCGGATCCATCGTGGTCACGAGCAGCTTGCCCGCGGTGGAGGTCTCGTCCAGGTACAGGATCGAGCCGTCCCGGACCCCTTCCTCGGTGTACAGGTCGACCAGGCTCACCGCGCCCGCCGGCGGTTCGAGCACACCGTGGTAGTGCCAGATCACCGATCGGTCGGCGAAGAACTCCCATGCGGGGTGGCCGGGTTCGAGTTTCCGCAGCCGGTGGTCCTCGCCGGTGCGCCACCACCAGAACACCGTGGGCCGGGCCTGCTCCCGGACACCGGGTAGCCAGCGCCCGCACTCGTTCTCACCGAAGACGAGAACCGTCGCGCCGCGCTCCAGCCCGGTCAGGACGGGTTCGGTCCAGCGCCGCAGCAGGTCCGGTCGCAGCCGGTCGGCGACCACGATCACCTCGGCCCCGGTGATCTCGTCCGGGGCACCGGTCCGGATGTGCACCGGCCGGATCCGGTAGGGCGCCAGTGCGGGATCGGCGAGAGTGGCCAGTTGCGCGTGGCTGCCGCCGTGCAGCAGGACTATCCCCGAAGCAGGGGCGGGGTCATTCATCGCGAGCCTCCAGCCACTGCAGGAGCTGGTCGTGCAACCGGGCGGTACCGCGGGCGGCGGTGGCAAACTGCGCCAAGTCGTTACCGCCGTGTACCAGTACCCGGCCGGCACCCAGCGGATAGTCGTAGTCGATCGGCGCCCGGGTCCGGCCGATCGTGTGCACCACCCGCGCGCCTTCGGGCAGGTCCAGATAGCAACCGCGCCCGTAGAACCCGGCGACCCCGATACGTTCCAGTTCCGCGAAGGGAACGGGGCCGGGGGTGCCGGTGTTGTAGAGGAAGGCGCGCGGATCGGTTCCGGCCCAGACCGGGTGTTCGGTCACCCGTGTCAACGCGAGATCGCTCGGGTTGCGGAATTCGAGTTTGCGCCATTTCGTCAGGCCGTCGAGGAACAACCGCTGGACATGGCCGTTCACCACGACCCGGCCGCCACGGGTGACGAACGCGTCGAGCAGCGGCCGCTGTCCGGCCAGGTACTCCTGGTCCACATCGCCGGTCAGATAGATACCGGTGACCTCGGCGGTGCACTCCCCCGGCAGATCGTAGACGTCGACCTCGCGGAACCCGCCCGCGATCTCCCCGGTGCGCGGGGCCATCACCGCTTTCAGCACCGTCATCCGATCCCCCGCCCGAAGTCGGGGACCGTCAGACGCCGTATCGCACTGGGTGTCTCGATATCGGCGGTCACGATCGGGACGCCGTACATCTGCGAGAGCAGCGCGCCGGTGAGCAATTCGCGGGTCGGGCCGATGCGCTGATCGTCCGGCGCGACCATCAGCATCGACCGCTCGGCCACGTGCAGGGCGTGATCGGGGTGATGGGTGGTCATCACGACGGCCATTCCTTCGTCGGCCAGCGCGCGTAGCACGGTCAGCACCTGGGCCTGGTTGCGCAGGTCCAGGGCGGCCGCGGGTTCGTCGAGAACGATGGTGTCGCATTCGGAGACCAGTGCGCGGGCGATGAGTACGAGCTGACGCTCCCCGCCGCTGAGCCCGGTGTAATCACGATCGGCCAGATGTGGCACACCGACCCGGCGCAACGCTTCCCGGGCCGCCGCGCGATCGACGGCGGTGGGTGTGCTGTAGATCTTCACCGTGCGGGCCCGGCCCATGAGCACGATATCGAGCACCGAGAACGAGAAAACGACCGAATGGCTCTGCGGGACATAACCGACTCCGCCGGACACCTCGACCGAGCCGGCGACCGGCCGGATGAGACCCGAGAGGCATTTGAGCATGGTCGTCTTACCGCGGGCGTTCGGTCCGAGCACGGCGAGCACCTCGCCCGCGCGGGCGCGGACCGAGACGTCGCGGAAGATCCACGGTCCCTTCTGGGAATAGCGGAAGGACAGCGAGCTGGCTTCAAGCATCGGCACCCCATAGGCGGGAACGGTTGCGGATCAACAGCACCACGAAGAACGGTGCGCCGATGATGGCGGTGAGGATGCCGATCGGTATTTCGGCGGTGCTGATCGTGCGCGAGAGGGTGTCGATGACGGTGAGGTAGGCGGCGCCGAGCAGCGCGCTGACCGGCAACACCAACCGGTTGTCCGTACCGACCATCATGCGCACCAGATGCGGTACCACCAGCCCCACCCAGCCGACGACCCCCGCGACCGAGACCGAACCCGCGGTGATCATCGCGACGCAGACCAGCAGGAAATTCCGCAGGCGTGCGGGTTTCAGGCCCAGCGCGGTGGCGTCCTCATCACCCATGGCGAGAATGTTGAGCCGCCAGCGCAGGGCCAGCACCACCGCACCCGCCGCCACGATCGGAACCGCGGCGGTCAGCACCTTCGGATAACTCGCGGTCGCCAGCGAGCCCATGAGCCAGAAGACGATCGAGGGCAGTTCGCTGTACGGGTCGGCGATATAGGTGATGAACGAGACCATGGCCTGGAACATCGCACCGACCACCGTGCCGCCGAGGATGATCATCAACAACGGCGCGCCCGGTACCGCCCGGGCGATCGTAACCACCAGAACCAATGCCAGGACACCGCCGAGGAAGGCCCCGCCGACCAGCGCCGCACCACCGAAGCCGGCGAGCAGCACCAGCACGCCGCCGAAGGACGCTCCCGAGGACACACCCAGTACCTGGGCGCTGGCCAGCGGATTGCGGAACACGGCCTGCATCACCGCGCCGGTGAGCGCCAGTCCGGCGCCGAGCAGGATCGACAGCAATACCCGCGGCAGCCGCACATCGAGTACCACGGTGCTCTCCTGTGGGTACCAGGTCTGCTCGAGCGGGAAGACCTGTGCCAGCAGGATGCGCACGATCTCGTTCGGCGGGACGGTGTAGCGACCCACCGCGAGCGCGGCGATCGCCACGACCAGCAGCAGGAGGAAGAAGCCCGGGATCGCCAGCAACCGGCGATCGAAGCGCGCGCGGCGCGGCGCCGGAACTTCCGGCGCCGCGACCGCGACAGGTTCAGCGGCGGAACTGGTCATAATCCGCGGCGTCTTTGTTCAGATCGAAACGCAGCACCTGATCGATCTCTTCGTCGGAGATCCGATACGCGAACAGGTCGTCGAAGGCGGCCCGGATATCCGCGCGGAACTTCCCGTCACGCGCGCCCGGGTACAGGATCTGGTGCATCCACTGCCACATCAGCGGCGATTCGGCACTGGGCACCTGCCAGCGGTAGCCGCCGAGCGGAGTCTTGTATACCCGTTTGTTCTGCACCGCGCTGACACTGGCCAGCCGCGGATCGGCGTAGATATCGGCGGGGGTGCTCTCGTCGAAACCGCTGAGCATGATCACTTCGGGATTCCAGGCCAGGATCTGCTCGGGGCTCACCTGCCCGGCGTCGGAGACGAAGCCCTTGGTCACCAGATCCGCGCCGACCAGGTCGAACTGGTAGCCGTCGTAGCCCTTCGGGCTGGTGGTGCTGTAGGTGTCACCGGCCCGGGACAGGATCATCGCCTTCGGCCGCGGGCCCTGCTGTGCCGCTACCCGGTCACGCATCTCGGTCTGCTCGGTACGCTGCCAGTCGACGAGTTGCCGGCCACGTTCGGGTTTACCCGCGATCTGGGCGAACAGGGTGATCCACTGTTCGAGGTCGTCCTGGGTGCCGTATTTCAGGCCCACGACCGGGAATCCCGCCGCCTCGATCGGCGCGGTGACATCGGGTCCGCGGTCGCCCCACTGCACCACGACATCCGGGTCGAGTTGCAGCAGCGTCTCCACATTCGGCACGAAGTCGTTGCCCGCGACGACGGCCGATTCGGCCGATTCGGGGAACATGGTCGCGAACATGCCGCCCTTGTTGGCCACCAGTGTGGACTGGTTGATGCCGACGATGCGGTCGTAGCTGCGGTCGACCGCGGCGAAGATCGACGGCGCCGGCATCACGGTGAACGCCACCTTCGCCGCCGGTCCGTCCAGTGCGACGGTTTCGCCACGCTGATCGACGATGGACAGCGCCCCGGTGGTCGCCACGTCCTCGGTCTGCGGTTCCCGGGTCGAGCACCCGGCGGTCAGCGCGAGGGCCCCGATCATGCCGGCGACCATCCATCGCCGTGGCGGCAAGCTCCGCTTCCACCGCCGTGCACGCTGCATATTCGATGCCATGCGCTTTACCGTCCTACTCTGAATCGTACAAATCGGATTCAGGTTAGCCTTACCTACAAAACCAGTGTGAACCGGGCCCGGCTCACTTATCCACGCGGGCACGCAGACTCCGCCCGGTCGCCTAGTCGGCCGGGCGCAACGCCTCGGAGATGCAGTTCGGAGAGGGTGACGTCGATCGCGGGGCGAACGAAGAGAGCACAGCAATCGGGCACAGCACACCCCGGGACCGGCTCGGTTCCGATCCCGACGAAGCGCCGGCCGACCCGCCGCTACATGAGCACGTAGAGCGTGAACACGACGACGAGGCTGCTCACCAGACCGGCACCGACTTCCACAGCGAGATAGCGGGGTGAATATGTGCCCTGCATCCACAGTGCCCACACCGGCGCGCAGATCCGTAACGCGGCGAAGAGCACGGCGAGGCCCAGCGCACCCGCCGGACCGCTCGACGGCAGCAGCGGATGCAACCACGCGTAGCCGACGGTCATGGCGTACACCTCGATCTGGTCACCCAGGAAATGCTGGGCGGGACCCCGCGCACCCGAACGCCCGCCTCCGGCGGCGACCCCGGTTCTCCGCTGCTCGGCATGGACACGCGCGACCCACGGGTTTCCGTATATCGCCGCCATGGCGACGATGTTGAGCAGTCCCGCGACCAAACCCCACGCGAGAATTCCTATGGCGGCCATTTCCTCGTTCCGGTGATCGGTTCCGCACCACACCACCGATACCCGAGGTGCCGTGATCTCTTCGCGCGAGCAAGCCCGGCAACGGTATCTCGCGACATCACACAGGGGCACATCACCGTTCCCAGAGGTGGCGGTCACCTGTCGCGCCGGGCTACGGGCATCGCCGAACGCATCGGTCACGAACGTCCGCGGTTGTTCCGCGGCAGGAAATTTCGCGACCGCGCAGGACCCGACACATTGTCACCGGTGGGCACAACCACGCGTGGCCGAACGCCTACGGTTGTAGGATACGGCCGAAAGGTGTTGCCGCCTGTATCTCCAGAAGAGGACCCGTTGTAGGTATGAGTGAGGGACCGCTGAACTGGTCCGCATCGCGCGAGCATCAGGTTGTCGCACTGCAGAAGACGCCGGTCGTCTCCTACCCCTTCGGGAAGCAGAAGCAACCGAAACCCCATCCGAGCAGCGGGGTTTCGACCGAAGATCCGAGAATCATGCACGGCCGGATCTCCCCGTCGGCAGAGCTGGACATCCCCGCCGAGGAACCGGACGACAAGGATGCACCCGCGCCGAAAAAGCCTTCCCCGTGGCACAGGAACACCGCCGCGTCTCCACTGGCGGGCGCCACCGGGAACGATGCCGAACGAGCCCCCGGACCGATACCGCAAGCGCTGGCCCTGGCACAGGTGCGTAAGGACATACTCGCCGGCGATTCCGGTATCGACCGGGCATTCTCCGGCAGGCTGGTCGCCGAGCGATTCAGTGTCGGCTGGGTCGTGTACTCACCCGCTGTCGGGAGACAGCGCACCACTGCGATCTACTTTGTCACCGACGACGGAGACATCGAAAAGACCACTTCCGTAGCAGATCCGTCTGCTTACCTAGAACACGTCGAGCAGCGGTTCTGGCAACGCCAGGCCCTGTTCGGGTAGTCCGATCCGGCTACCGAGCGGGTGCCACGCCGAGCTCGGTGAGAAGGCCGCGGACCCGGCCCTCGATGTCGTCGCGGATCCGGCGCACTGTCGCGAGGTCGGCGCCGGCCGGGTCGTCGAGTCGCCAGTCGAGGTAGCGGGTTCCGGGAAAGTAGGGACAGGCGTCGCCGCAGCCCATGGTGATCACCACATCGGAGGATTCGGCAGTATCTGCGGTCAGGACCGTCGGGGTCCGTGCGGAGATATCGATCCCGGCCTCGCGCATCGCCTCGATCGCGACCGGGTTGACCGTGCCGGCGGGTGCGGTGCCGGCGGAGCGGACCAGGACCCGGTCGCCCGCGAGGTGGGCGAGGAACGCGGCGGCCATCTGGGAACGCCCGGCGTTGTGGACACAGACGAACAGCACACTGGGAGCGGCGGACACGGCGGAGACCTTTCAGCCGGCCGGTGCCGAGAAGAGGCGCCGACGCAGGGCGAGAGAGAGATAGACCAGAGCGAGCAGGGCCGGGACCTCGATCAACGGGCCGACCACCCCGGCCAGAGCCTGGCCCGAGGTCGCGCCGTAGGTGGCGATCGCGACGGCGATGGCGAGCTCGAAGTTGTTGCCTGCCGCGGTGAACGCCATCGTCACGGTCCGCGCGTACCCGAGCCGCAGGATCGCACCGAGGGCGATACCGCCGCCCCACATGAGCGCGAAGTAGATCAGCAACGGCACCGCGATCCGCACGACATCCAGTGGCCGCGCAGTGATCTGCTCACCTTGTAGCGCGAACAGGATCACGATGGTGAACAGCAGCCCGTAGAGCGCCCACGGGCCGATCGCCGGGAGCAGCCGGGTTTCGTACCAGTCCCGGCCGCGGGCCTTCTCCCCGATCCGGCGGGTGAGATATCCGGCGGCCAGCGGGATCCCGAGGAACACCAGCACCGAGACCGCGACAGCGACCGGCGAGGCTTCGATCGCCGTCTGTTCCAGGCCCAGCCACCCCGGCAGGACCGACAGATAGAACCAGCCCAGGGCCGCGAACATGAGCACCTGGAACACCGAGTTGATCGCGACCAGCACCGCGGCGGCTTCCCGATCCCCGCAGGCGAGGTCGTTCCAGATGACGACCATCGCGATGCAACGCGCGAGGCCGACGATGATCAGTCCGGTTCGGTATTCGGGCAGGTCCGGCAGCAACAGCCAGGCCAGCGCGAACATCAGTGCGGGTCCGATCACCCAGTTCAGCAGCAGTGACCCGGCGAGGAGGCGCCGATCGCCGGTGACGGTGCGCACGCGGTCGTAGCGGACCTTGGCCAGCACCGGATACATCATGATCAGCAGCCCGGCTGCGATCGGCAGCGAGATCCCCTCGACCTCCACCGCCGACAGCGCTCCGCCCAGTCCGGGCACCAGGCGCCCGAGCGCCAGCCCCGTGGCCATCGCGACCCCGATCCAGACCGGCAGCAGCCGGTCCAGCATCGGCAACCGCGGGGCCGGCGCCTGCACCTTGATGCTCACACCCGCACCACACCGTTTCGTCGCGCCGTGGTCATCGGGCAGCACCAGCGGCCGGGGCACAGCACGCGGTCTCGGCCGGATCGCGGCCTTCGGTACCGCAGCATCCCGGCACCGCTTCCTCATCGGAGACCTCGGCGAACTCCGGCGCGGTACCGAAGGACTCCGAATCGGCCAACACCGTGTAGACCTCCCACCGCTGCGCACCCGGCCCGGTCACCCACACCTTGTCCTGGGTGGCGAAACAACAGGTCGTCGCGATCTGCTCCTCGGTGAACAGGCCTGCCGCCGACAGCCGGGCGATCTCGGAATGGACCTGCTCGGAGGATTCGACCTCGACACCGAGATGATTCAGGCCGCCGCCGTGGCCGGGGTTCTCGATGAGCACCAACTTCAGCGGCGGTTCGGCGATCGCGAAGTTGGCGTAGCCGGGTTTCACCTTCGCCGGTGCGGTACCGAACAGCGCCGAGTAGAACCCGACCGCGGTTTCCAGATCGTCGACGTCGAGCGCGAGCTGTATCCGGGACATCATGACCACCACCTGTGTGACATATATCGAATAGCTGACGGTGTCAGTCTGCCACCTTTACGACATAAGTCAATAAGCTCGGGTAGAATCCCTCGTATGCCGAAAGCATTGCCCGTCATCGATATCACCGCACCCGTCTGCTGCGCCCCCGTGGCAGCCGGCCCGGTCGACGACGAGGCGGCCCTGCACGTCGCACTCAGACTCAAGGCGCTCGCCGACCCGGTCCGGGTCAAACTGATCTCCCTGCTGCTCGCCGACCCCGATCTCGGCCGCACCGGTGGCGACCTGGCCGCCGCGGTCGGGCTGTCCGAGTCGACCGTGAGCCATCACCTCACCCAGCTCCGCAGAGCCGGATTCATCGACTCCGAACGCCACGGCATGAGCGTGTTGCACCGCGCCCGGCGCGATGCCCTCACCGCGCTGTGCGCAGTGCTCGACCCCAACTGCTGCCGCTGACCCCGGCCGAGCGACCAAGGGGGCTACCGCCGCTGCCCCGCGAGTTCGGCGGGCGAGGCCTCGGCGGCGCTCCCGGTGAGACCACTGGGCCACCACACCTTCGGACCGACGAGCGCGAACAGCGCGGGAATGACGACGGTACGCACCAGGAAGGTATCCAGCACGATCCCGATACCGACGATGATGCCGAGCTGGGTGAGCGTGATCAGCGGTAGCACGCCCAGCACACAGAACACCGCGGCCAGCACAATCCCGGCACTGGTGATCACCGCGCCGGTCGCCGAGACCGCGCGGACCATACCGTCGACAGTGCCGTGCCCCGGTGTCTCCTCGCGTGCCCGGGTCACCAGGAAGATCGTGTAATCGATACCCAGCGCCACCAGGAACAGGAAGGCGAACAGCGGCACCGTGGTGTCCAGCGCGGGGAAGCCGAAGATATGGGCGCTCACCAGACTGCCCAGCCCCAGCGCAGCCAGGGCGCTGAGCACAGTGACACCGATCAACAGCACCGCGGCGGGCAACGCGCGCAACAGGACGAGCAGCACCGCGAACACCACCACCAGAATGAGCGGTATCACCAGCAGTTGATCGTGGCGGGCGGCGTCCCGGGTATCGAGTGCCTTGGCGTCACTGCCGCCGACCATCGCCTCGGCGCCGGGAATTCCGGACAGAGTCGTCCGCAATTGTTCGATCGTGGTGTAGGCGGCCTCGGATTCGGGGGCCGCTTCGAGGGTCACCATCCACCGGTCCACACCGTTGTGACTGCCGGTGGGCATCACCGCGGAGACTCCGGGAGCGGTTTCCAGGGCGGGCCGGACCGCCGCGGCGGCGCTGTGCTGGGTGAGTACGACAGTCGGATCTGAGGCACCCGAGGGGAAATGCGCGGCCAGGGTGTCCAGCCCGTCGACCGATTCGGCGCGCACCCGGAACTGCTCGGTCTGCGACAACCCGATATCTGCGCCGGTCAGACCGGCCGCGAAGACGAGCAGGAGCGCGATCGCCCCGCCCGCGACCACCGCGGGCCGGGCCACCACCCGGGTGGCGATCCGGTGCCATACCCCGTGCGTAGCAGTCCCGTCGGCGCTCGCGTGCGGAACGAACGGCCAGAAGATCTTCCGGCCGCACAGGGCCAGGGCGGGCGGGAGCGCCAACAGGACGAACGCCACGGCTACCAGCAGCCCGGCAGCCGCCATGAGCCCGAGCGACCGGGTGTTGGGCAGTGTCGCGAGCAGCAGCGTGCAGAGCGCGAGAACCACGGTCACATTGCTGGCGAGAATGGCCGGACCGGCGCGGCGGACGGCCTCGCGCAGGGCGCCGCGGTGATCGCTGTGCCCGTGCAACTCGTCGCGATAGCGCGACACCAGCAGCAGCGCGTAATTGGTTCCCGCGCCGAAGACCAGCACGCTGGTGATACCCGAGGTGGACCCGTCGAAGGAGAGGTCGGTGATCCGGGCGAGTGCCGTGCCCACACTGGTTGCGGTGCGGTCGGCCAGTCCGATCACCAGCAGCGGCACCAGCCACAGCACCGGCGAGCGATAGGTGACGATCAGTAGCAGCGCGACCACAAGTGCGGTGACGGCGAGCAGGGTCACATCGGCACCGGCGAACGAGTCGGCGATATCGGCGCCGAAGGCCGGGCCGCCGGTGATCTGCACCGTGAGCCCGGGCGGTGCGGATTGCGCGGCCGATTCACGCAGCCGGTCGATCTCGGCGGTGAGATCCTCGCCGCTCAGCTCGGTGGAGACCGTCGCACGACCGAGCGCCGCGCTGCCGTCCGGCGCGACCACGAGCGCGTCGGCTCCCGCGCCGGCGACCTCCTGCACGGTTTCCGCGGCGACGGCGCGGTCGGCCTCGGTCAGTTCGGCGCCGTCGGTCCGGGTGATCACCAGGATGGCCGGCGCGTCGCGGCCACCCGGGAAATCCGCCACGGCAGCCTCGACCTTCGCGGCTTCGGAGTTCTGCGGTAGCGAGGTCGGAGCCTGCCCGGCGTCGTCGTTCGCGCCGACACCACCGATCACCGCGCAGGCGGCGGCGAGGACGGCGACGAGCAGTACCCATGAGCGGCGGCCGGTGACCACGGCGGCGAAGCGTTCCCAGGCGTTCACACGGCAACTATTTCAGAAACTGAAATAACTGGCAATCCCGGGCACCCCCGGGCACCTACACTCTTGCGAGCGGGATCAGGGAAAGGACATCGCAGGTGACACACGAACCGCCGGAGGAGCCGGGGCCATCGAACCGGGAACACGCCGAAACCGAGATCGCCACCGATATCCGCGCCCTCACCGCCGTCTCCGAACAGATCGGCCACCTCTTCGCTCATTCGCATTCCCTGCGCAGCAACGATTTCCGGGCCCTCATGCATATCGCCACCGCCGAAGCCGAGAGCCGGCCCCTCACCGCCGGGCAATTACGCGAACTCATGGGCCTGTCCTCCGCGGCGATCACGTATCTGGTGGAACGGATGATCGCCTCCGGCCATATCCGTCGCGAAACCGATCCCGGCGACCGCCGGCGAGTCCTGCTGCACTACTCCGACCACGGCATGTCCGTGGCCGGCGAATTCTTCCACCCGCTGGGCAGGCGCACCCGTGCGGCGCTGGCCGAGCTGCCGACCACCGATCTCGCCGCGGCGCACCGGGTGCTGGGCGCCGTCGTCACCGCGATGCGTGACCATCACCTCGCACTCACCCAGGAGTCGACCGGCCGCTGAACCGATTCGCCGAGCCGGGAACATCGGTGCATATCACCGCGGGTACGGGGTAAGACGCCCGACGACCCGCGGTCGACCAGCATGCTGATTGCCCCGGCCCCGCGCGGGTATTCGGCCGGGCAGACAGGAGGTGTGTGTCATGCCGAAGGAATGGACGAGCAAACAGGAACGGCAGTACGAACACATCAAGGAATCGGCTGAGGAACGCGGGGCCGGGACGAAGCGGGCCAAGGAGATCGGCGCGCGCACGGTCAACAAGAACCGCGCCCAGGCCGGTCAGTCCAGGACCGCGAGCCGCTCGTCGACCCGTGATATCTCCCCGCAGCGGCGCGGCGGGCTGCGCTCGGGTACCGACAAGCCCAAGGGCCGCACCCGCGACCAGCTGTACAACGAGGCGAAGAGCCGCAACATCAAAGGTCGCTCCAAGATGACCAAGGACGAGCTGGCCGAGGCGCTGGGACGGTCGTAGACCCGAGCACCCTCGACCCCGCGAATTCGGGTCCCGGCCGCGGAATCGACCTGAACCGACCGCGCGGCAGCGTTGGCCACGACGGGCACAGCCGCGGTTCTGTCACGGTAGCGGGCCCGAGCAACGGCCCAGAGTCCGCTACCACGGCTCGCCGGTCAACGACCCGGCCCGAGATCGAGCCGCCGGGTGACGCGATCCACCAGGTCCGGCGGCATTCCGGGTTCCCGGCGCGCGGCCTGCGCCTCGCGCCGGCCGGCCTCGGTCACCTCGGCCCGGATACGTTTGACCGCGACCGCCATCCGGGCGTCCCGCTCCGCCTGGGCGCGGGCGTCCTCGTCGGCCGCTTCCGGATCGGCTCGGGCCAGCCGGCGGCGGATGCCCTCACGGAGCCGCTCGTAGAGTTCTTCGGGTACGTGCTCGGCCTCCGACAGCTCTTTCAGCCGGGCCAGTTCGGCCCCCACCACCCGCTCCCACAGCTGCCGCTCCAGCCGGCGCTCGGCCCGCGTATCGGCGTGCACACCGGTGAGCCGGACGATCAGCGGCAACGTCGGACCCTGGACGAGGAGGGTGAACAGCACGACCGCGAAGGCGGTGAAAAGGATCTGGGTGCGGCCCGGGAAATCCGCACCCGCCTCGGTCGACAGCGGTATGGCCAGGGCCAGCGCCACCGTCGCCACCCCGCGCATACCGGCCCACCAGGTGACCACCGTTTCGCGCCAGGTGTGGGGTTCGTCGGTGTCCTCGTCGGGCCACAGTTTCCGGCGCAGCGACCAGGTCGTCATGAGCCAGAGGAGCCGCAGCACCACCACGACGGCGACCACCGCGCCCGCACCACCGAGCAGTTGCGGCCAACTGTTCCCGGTGGCCGCGAGTACCGCGCTCAGTTCCAGGCCGATCAGGCCGAAGGCGAACCCGCTGATGAGCAGCTCGGTGATCTCCCAGAACGAATTGCCGACCACGCGATAATCGGCGTCGGCGAATTCGGTGACGGCGTCGGTCAGGTACAACGCGCACACGAGTACCGAGAGCACCCCGGAACCGCCCCAGGACTCCGCCAGCCCGTACGCCGCGAAGGGCAGCAGCAGACTGAGCGCCACCTGCCAGCTGGCTTCCCCCAGATAGCGGGTCAGCCGGCTTCCCGCCATACCCAGTACCAGCCCGACCGCCACGGCCACCACCGCCGACACCACGAACTCCAGCGCAGCACGCGGCGCCGAGAACTGCCCGGTGAGTACCGCCTGCACGGCCACCGTGTAGACGACGATCGCGGTGACATCGTTGAACAGCCCCTCGCCGCCCAGCACCACCACCAGCCGGCGCGGTAGTCCGAGCCGTCCGGCCAGCGCGGTCGCCGCCACCGGATCGGGTGGCGCGACGATGGCGCCGAGCACGACGGCCGCGGCCACCGGGAGCCCCGGGAACCACGCGTGGAACACCGCCGCGACCGCGGCCGTGGTGGCCAGCACCAGTCCGACCGCCCGCAGCACAATGGGTTCCCAGCTCTCCGCGAACTGTCGCCACGAGGTGCGCCGGGCCGCCGCGTAGAGCAGCGGGGGCAGTACGAGCGGCAGGATCAGGTGCGGTGGCACCGCGATCTGCGGTACGAACGGCAGCAGCGCGAGCGCGCACCCGAACAGCGTCATCAGGACCGGGGAGGCGATGCCGATCCGCCGCCCGATCGCCTCGGCGAGTATCGCGGCGAACAGGATCACGAATGTCAGCACCAACTGGTCCATGACCGTCCAGTCTGCTGCCACCGGGCCGCCCCGGTCACGCGCAATGCCGGAGGCGCGCGAATCGGCCGGTCGCCGCACCGCCCGCCGCGCAGTCGCGTGCGCGACCGTGGGGCCGGCGCCGTGCACCGGCCGCATCCGCCGTTGTCGGCAGCCCCGTCCGGGAGCTCGTCCGACACCGGTGGGCCCGACTCCGCCGCTTTCCGCCGCCGCGTCGCGGCGGCGGTGATCACCGCGGTCGTTTTCCGGTATCCGATGACCGGAAGCCCGCCGGAGCACGGTAAACACCGCCGCGGCCACTCGAACGACCTGTCCCCCAAGCTATCTCACGGCAATCACCGAACCGGCCGATCAGTTGTCCAGGCGAACGACTTCGGGGCACACTCTTAGGTGACGACGTTCGACGCGCCGATCGAACGCGGGGGCGAGGACACAGAATATGAGAATTAGGCCGCGGCAACAGCTGCTGGATCTGTGGCGGGCCGTGCTGGCCTGCTCCTACCGGGACAAGACCTGGAGCTGGGGCGGCCGGGACGGCACGAACTCGATCAGCGACGCCGAACAGTTGCTGTGCCTGCTGTATCCGGCGACCGAGCTCGAGGCCTTCGCCCTGGATCAACCCGACGATATGGCGACCGACGCCCGGCGTGCCTTCGGCCCCTTCGGCGACGAGACCCGTATCGGCGGAGCGCTGGTCGGTCTGCTCGAGGACTATATGGCGCGCTATACCGGTCCAGACGGCCAACCGGACTTCGCGGCCGGTTCCTACCTCCGTACGGCCGACGAGCGGCCGCCCACCGACGCCCAGCTGGCACTGGATATCGTCGACTCCTATTCCATGTCGCTGAGCCTCTGCATCGCCGCGCTGCGCTTCCTGCGCGGATTCCAGCGCTTCGTCGGTGGCGAGGTCCGGCGCGAGGCCCGGCAGTTGAGCGAGCGCATTCCGCCGGTGATCGACGCGGTGGGCATCCGCCTCACCGCGGCCATGGCCGGTCTGGTGCGCAGTTTCGTCATCCACACCCCCGAGCCGAAATCCGAGGCCGGGCAGGCGATCCTGCACATGATCAACCAGAACGACGCACCCGCCGACGAGGTGATCCGCCGGTTGTCGGCACGTCTGGAGCGGCTGCGGGTCCAGGCGGCGAACGAGGTCCGGCTCAGCCAGGCCACCGAAGTGGATGTCGCCGACGACGAGCGACTGTTCGAATGTGGTTGGGGCTGGGGCATCGTGCGCACCGCCGAGCCCATCGAATTCGTACCCGGTGGCGCCGGGCAGGCGCCCGGCCACGCCGAACCCCGCCCCTATCTGTACTTCACCGCCGTCGCACTCGACGGCATCATCGACCTGTCCTCGCAACGTATCCGGGAACTGGACCTGCTCACCGACGATCAGCGCAAACTGGCCGACGCGCTGCAACTCCGGTTCGAGCTCGCCCGCAACTACTGGGCGACGGTGGCCCGTTTCGGTGGTGGACGCTGGCCGTTGGAAGACATTCCGTGGCGGACCTCCGACGGTGAGGAATCGGACTATTTCAGTCTCACCGTCACCGCCATCCTCATCCAGGACCTCGTCTACCGGGACAGCACCGAGGATCTGGCCCGGACGGTGGCCGTATTCGACCAGCTCGCGCGCCGCGGCCGGATCACCAGCCGCCTCACCGCCGGGGACGCGGCCGCCGTGCTGCACTATCCGGGGGTCCGGCTGGGTCTGGCCGGTAGCGAAAACATCGGCGGCGGCCCTGCCCTCGAGTGGTACGTCCCGGATTTCGTGACGATGATGCTCAAACGCTGCCTCCAGGCGGCCCGTCTGCGCACCGACGTCGACACCCGCGATCAGCTGATGGCCCTGGCCGAGGCGGCCATGGATCATCTCGCCCAGCGCATCCAGCGCGACGGACCGGCGGCCGGACTCTGGGACGACCCGGCGGCCATCCTCGATCCCGCGCTGCCGATCCCCGCCGGCCCGTCCTGGTTCGTCACCGAACGGGTCATGGAATGCCTGGTGATCGCCTACGACACCTTCCGTGAACCGCCGCTGGCCCCCGCGACCATGGTCGCTCGCGCGGTCGATCTGCTGAGCGAGGCCGAACACCTGCTCAACCAGGAGGAGCTCGAGGTCGGCGGGGACGATCTGACTCCGAAACAGGCCGCGGTGAACCGGATCCGCCAGTCGCTGGACCGGGCGCGCGGTGTGCTGCACGAACGGCCCGGCACCGCCTACAGCCTGGCCACCCAGGCCCTGATCCAGCTCGACGAACTGGCGTACGCGCGCCAGGACGCGACCCGGTGAGGAGGGCGTAGGTGCTGGTTTTCTCCACTTCCGACAAGGGCGGCACCGGACGTTCGGTGACCAGCTGCAATATCGCGTACCGGTTGTGTATGTCGGGGCGCAATGTCGCCTATGTGGACTTCGACTTCGGATCACCCACCGCCGGCGCTCTTTTCGAGATCAGCACGGTCGAACGCGGTATCGCCGACGGCGGCGTGCACTCGTATCTGCTGGGTCAGACCGGTACGGCGGCCCGGGTGGATATCGGCACCGCCACCGACCGCCCGGAACTCAAGCGGGTGGCACCCCGCTCCGGCCGGCTGGTCCTGTTCCCGGGGGACGAGGGCGGCGCCGAATTCCTCACCGCGGACGACGCAGTGGTGACCAGGTGCGCGGAACTGCTGGTAGCGCTGGAACAGGAGTTCCGGGTGGTGGTCGTCGATCTGAGCGCCGGACGGTCGGTGGCCCTGGAGATCGCCCTGCAGGCGACCGCGCTCCCGCAACTGCGCCGACGGACCGCGCGCTGGCTGATCTTCCACCGCTGGACGCGTCAGCACATCCTGGCCGCGGCGGGACTGGTCCACGGACCGCACGGTCTGCTGCAGACCGGCGCCGCCTGTGGCCACGACCCGGACGAACTACTCGGCTCGACCCGCTATATCCGCACGGCCGTCCCGGCCGCCGATTCGCATCTCACCGCGCAGCGCGCGGCGCAGGCGGCCTGGCTGCAGGAACAGGATGTCGCGCTGCGGCGGCTGGCCACCGCCAACCGTCTCGGCTCGACCGCCGTCCTGGGGGCCACGCCGATGGAGCCGATACTGCAGTGGCGTGAACAGCTCATCCTCGACAGCGATGTCAACGCCCATATCGCCAATCACGAAACCGCGCAGGCCTATACCGAACTCGCGCGGCGTCTCGTGGACGTCGCCAGCTGGGAGAGGCTCTAGATGCGGGAGAGGCAGGTCTACACCGAGGCCACCGAACAGCCCTGGGTCGCCCCGGTTCCCTTGTCACATCTGTCGATCGAGGTCGGGCACTTCTATCTCAACGACCTGCTCGGCGACCCGGAACGGGTGCGGCAGGAGTTCCGCCGGATCGTGCCGCTGGTCGCGGCGTTCACCGAATCGGCCCGGGTCCGGTTCGGTCCGCAGGTCCGGGTCAGTACCTGCTATCTGATCGACGACTACTTCCAGCCCGATACCGATCCGGCCGAGGTGCTCGGCAAACTGCTCGCCGCCGCCGCCGAATCCGGTCTGACCATCGACTATCTCGCGCGCGAGTCGGGCTGTTGGCAGACCTCGCAGTTCGTGGACGGGGTACCGCTGGGCGAACCGATACCGGTGGCCGAGATGGTGGCCGCGCGGATCGTCGCCGAACCGGCACCACCCGACACCGGGCGCCGGCCACCCACCGCCCAGTCCGGGTGGCTGTGCAACGGCCGCCGGTCCTCCGAACACGAACCGGCCCAGGCGATGCGTGGCCGCAACTACGAACCGCCCGAGGAATTCGGGCGCCGGGAACACTCGATCTTCCTCGATGTGCAGCTGTGGAGCACCCAGGTCGCCGACGGCGTGACGGTGACTCGCTGGTCGTGCCCGTTCCTGGCCGCGGTCTGGCATCTGCTGCGCTTGGGGATGCTGCGGTATCACGGTGCCGCCGTGGTGGATCCGCAGCAGTGGAACGGCGAACCGTGGCCCCGCCGGTGGCAGGAGGTACCGCCGGTGGTGCAGTTGAACCCGGAGGCCGCGCCGTTCGCGGCCTACCAGACCCTGTCGATGCTGCCCAAACGCTATCTCGGAATCGAGCACGCGGTGCGGTTGGTGCTCGATCACCTCGACCTGGACGAGGACGTGCTCGCGCAGATCATCGCGGCCGGGGCCATCGAAGACGTGGTCGTGCCGCGCAAGATCAGCGAGCGGTTGTCCCATCTGCTGCTCGACGGGTCCTGAGATGGCCGCGAGCACGCCCCTGGTCGTCCTCGGCGAGGTACGCACCTGCCTACTACCGTCGGCCACGGCGCTCACCCGCGCCGAGGCCGGTGAACTGCTCGCGCTGTTACCCGGCTGCGGGGTGCGGTGGCGGGAGCGGCCGGGCACCCTGGGCCTGTCGCCGACCACAGCGGTGGGAGTCGATTGCGATCTACGGCTGGGTGAGCAGAACGCCCGGATCGTCGGCACCGTCGCTACCAGTCTCGCGCTGGCCGGCGGCCGCGTGCTGCAGTCCTCGGCTCGCACCCGCGTCGTCCGGGCCGCCGAGCGCCGCCGCCAGACCTGGTCGCACTACATCAGCCAGAAGGGCGTCACCGAGATCGTCACTCGCATCCCCGAACGGATGGCGGCCGGTAACGGCCTGGCCGATGGCTATCTCGCCGCCGCACCTCTCCCCGGTTCGGCACCGCTGGACCTCGCGTCCATCAGTGAGCGCCTGCTGGCCCGGGTGCGCGCCGATTCCCGGCTGGACCAGAGCCCGCCGGTGCAGGCCGGTACCACCAGGCTGCGCTGGACCGCCCGGGTCGGCGGCAGCAGCGGTCCGGCGGCCACGCTGCACATGGACGACGATACCGTCCGCTCGGTGCGGTTGATCGTGCGCGACGAAGTCGATCTGGATGCGGCGCAACGCTTCTGCGAAGACCTGGCCGCACACGACTGGTTGCTGACAGTGCTGGCCGATGTACTCGACGAAGCCGACCGCTTCGCTCCGCACAGCCGCGAACGCATCGATATCCTCGCCCCCGCCCTCGAACATCTGGCCGGACTGTGGATGCCGGGTGCGCATACGCCCCCGGTACTGCGCGCACTCTGGAAGGATCTACAGAACGATCCAGGTTTCTCCCGGCAGTGGAACACACTGGTCGGGCGGTTACGCGACAATATCGCGGTGGCGACACTGTCCGCACTGCGGCACAAGATCTTCGACGCGGAGTGGTGAGGCCGCTACATCCGGAACCATTTGCGGACCAGTAGCGCGAAGAAGACCGACATCGATACCGCACCCGTCCATGCCTCGATCACGAACAGCACCCGTACTGCGCCGTGGAGTTCCCGGGTGTCGCCGGGGCCCGGCGGGTTGAGGAAACCGGTCACGCCCATATAGATCGTATCGGCGGGTGGCTGGACCTTGTCCAGCAGCAGCGCGACTCCGGTGAAGAGCAACATCTGTAACACCACCCAGCCCAGCAGCCACGACGGGCGATACCCGTGCCCGCACAGCAGATAGGAACCCTGGCCGGCCCACCGCCGGACCCCGCGCGGCAGGGCCCGCGTATTCGAGCGGGCGAGTTGCAGACCGCAGCGGTCCTCGGCTTCGTCGTCCTCGTTCACCCGGTACAGCGCCATGGCACGACGGAACGCGAGGGCCGCGTGGGTGGCCAGCCCGACTGTCGAGAGCTGCGCGCCGATCCGCTCGTATTCCTCGGCCAGCAGGGTGTTCTGCCGGGCGCTGAGCCGTAGTGGACCACGGAACTCCACCTCCGCGGCAATGAGCCCGGCGAGTACGGCGCTGGGCACCCGCCAGCCCTCCTCGTCCGCGCTCGGCGTGCGGGCCGCGCCGTAGAGGTGGGGGAAGACCAGAGTGTCGGAGTGCCGACGCCGCGCGCTGGGCGGATCGTAATCGTCGAGCACGGCCTCCACGTGCACGGCGAAGGAGTCCGGTGACATCCGCTCGGGATGCTCGGCGGCATCCAGTTCGGCGGTGTAAGCCGCTGCGTGCCGGGCGATCCGGGTGGAGACCGACGCCACGAACGGCGAGATCTCGCCCATGTGGGCCAGTCTAGCGGTCAGGGATGAAGCCGGTATTCGTAGAGATCGCGGGGCTCGCCCGGCCCGAAATAGCGATCGTCGTGTTCGACGAACTCGAAACCGGCCTGTTTGAACAGGTTTCCGGCCGGGTGGTTGTCGGGGCGGACCGTGAGGTACACGGTATCGGCGCCCAGTTCGCGGCATACGCGCAGCGTCTGGTTCAGTAGTGCGCGGCCGAAACCGGCGCCCTGATACCGCTTGGCCACCGCAAAGGTGAACAGCAGCGCGCGCCCGGATTTCTCCAGGGTGAGCGCGTAGCCGATGACGGTGCCGCCGACCTCGGCGACCAGCCATTCAGTTCCGTGCAGGTCGTAGAGCTGGCGCAACATCAGGTACAGGTACGGCTCGCCGAAGACCTCGGACTCGATGGTAGCGATGTCCTCGAGGTCGGCGAAGCGGGCCTGCCGGTACACCGGTTGTGACGCCTCCGCGATATCCATGTGCTCCCTAATGCCAGGGCATAAGCCGTCCGATACCAGCCTAGAACGTCGACTCGCCGACCGCGTCAGTGTAGAGCTCGCGCAATCGTTCCGTGATGCGCCACGTTCTATCTTCGGCATACCCGCTCACCGGCACCCGTCACAATACCGGCCACCCACCCCTTGACCTGAACAATAGTTGAGGAATCAGAGTGGTTCCCGGAACGGCGCAACCGCCGCCCGGAACCTTCTGGAGGAATCGTGGACAACGCCATCGCCGAGACGCTCGGCACCGCATCCGGTACCGGACCCCTGCGGGTCGCGGTCATCATCGGCAGCAGCCGGGACGGCCGGTTCGCACCCGCGGTCGGCGACTGGTTCCTGGCCAGGGCCGCACGCCGGGCCGATCTCGCGCCGATCACCGTGGATATCGCCACCACCGAACTCCCCCACACGTTCGGGGCTCCGGCTCCCGTCATCGCCGAAACCCGCGAGACACTCGACGCCGCCGATGCTTTCGTGGTCGTCACTCCCGAGTACAACCACAGTTTCCCGGGCACGCTGAAGAATTTCATCGACCTGCACCACGCCGAATGGCAGGCGAAACCGGTCGGATTCGTGAGCTACGGCGGGATCTCCGGCGGCCTGCGGGCGACCGAACATCTGCGTACCGTCTTCGCCGAACTCCACGCGGTCACCGTCCGCGACACCGTCAGTTTCCACAACCCCTGGGAGCAGCGCGACGAGACCGGCGTGCTCGTTCCCGGCACCGGGGCCGATACCGCCGCCACCGCACTGCTCGATCAGCTCGTCTGGTGGGGCGAGGCATTGCGCACGGCCCGCGCGACCCGCCCCTACGGCGGCCGCTGAGACCGCCGGCCCGCCCCGGCCAAGGTGACCGATACCGCCGAAGCTGCCGTCACACCTGGCCATACGATGCTCCGGTGACCGAATACGACCACCTCGACACCTCGACACTGCCGCCACGCCAGCGCCGGATCCTCGCGGCGATACAGGAATGGGTGGTACGGCACGGTTATCCGCCGAATACCCGCCAGCTCGGCGACGCCGTGGGACTGCGGTCGCCGTCCTCGGTGTCGAAACATCTGAAAAGCCTCGAGGAGAAGGGATTCCTGCGCCGCGGCGACGGCGTCTGTCGGCCGATGGATATCCGGCTGTTCCTGAACGCCGGAACGGAGCCGCGCCCGGACCGGGACGCCGTGGCCGTACCGGTGGTCGGCGATATCGCCGCGGGCACGCCGATCCTCGCCGACGAACATACCGACGACATCCTCACCCTGCCCCGCGAACTCGTCGGCCGCGGCACCGTGTTCGGGCTGCGGGTGCGCGGGGATTCGATGGTGGACGCCGCCATCTGCGACGGGGACATCGTGGTGGTGCGCCGCCAGCCCGACGCGCAGACCGGGGAGATCGTCGCCGCGATGCTGGACGGCGAGGCGACGGTCAAGGTGTTCCGCCGGCGGGCCGGCCATGTGTACCTGGAACCGCGCAACCCGGCCTATCAGGTGATCGACGGGGACGAGGCCGTGGTGCTGGGCAAGGTGGTGTCGGTGATGCGGCGGATGTGAACCCGGCGCCCACCGCCCGGCGGTAGGCCGCCGATGGTGCATGATCGAACGTATGGGAGCAGACCCGGGACCGCGGGTCCCCGACAACCTCGACGATTTCCGCACCACGGCACGGGCCCGGCTGTCGGTGTTCCCGCGGATCGCGGTGCCCGATACCGAGGGGCTGCGCCGCGCCGCCGTGGTGTTGTGTGTGGCCGACACCGGTGGGTCGCTCGCGGTCCTGGTCATCAAACGCGCCTACCGGGGTCGCAATGCCGGGCAGTGGGCGCTGCCCGGGGGGCGCCTGGAACCCGGGGAGACGACACAGCAGGCCGCCCTGCGGGAGCTACACGAGGAGCTCGGCCTGACGATCGGCTCCGGCGATGTACTCGGCACCCTCGACGATTTCCCGGCCGCCTCGGGCTTCGCCATCACTCCCCTCGTCGCCACCGTGTCCGATCTCGAAAGCCTGCGCCCGAGCCCGGACGAGGTCCATTCGGTGCATCACGCCACGTTCGATCGTCTCGCCGACGACGACGCACCGCACTGGGTGCTACGGGACTCCGCCCGGATGCACGCCGCCGGCCCGGCGGTCGACGCACCGCCCGGGGAGCCCGGTCTGCTGCAGATGCGTCTGGGCCCGGATATGACCATCCACGCCCCGACCGGGGCCATGCTCTGGCAGTTCCGCGAAGTGGTGTTGCTGGGCAGCGATCCGAAAACGGCCCGGGTCGCGGATTTCGCCCAGCCCGACTGGACGCACCACTGACCGATCACCGGGGTGGGAGCACCACCACCCGCCCTGTTCTCCGGTCCTCGACACCACGACCGCGGCGGCTGCCGTCGTAGGCGGACTCCCGGAGCCGCTGCACTGCCCGCGGTAGCAGCGCCACTTCTGCGGGATGGTTGAGGACCGGGTCGTAGAAATCGGTCCGGTGCTCGCCCGGATCCGCCGCACGCAGGACCAGACGGCCCACCGTGCGCCGCCCTGTCCCGAACCCGGCGACGGATACGGTGTATCCGGCGCGGTGCGCGTGCACATAGCGCTCCAGCGCCGGCAGCGATGTGGTCGCGGGCAACCCGGGGTCCGGTTCCGCGAGAACCCAGAGCGGGCCGGAACCGGCCCACCGGTAGGGCAGCAGACTACCGAACCGCGCGCTGTTCCAACCACGGGCGAGGGTGAGGGACAGCCGGGCGCCCACATTCTGTCCGGTGGTCGCCAGCGCGAAATCCCACGGCCGCTCGTCCCGGTCGAGTACTCGGAAGGCGAGGCCGAGCACATCCGGGACGCCGCCCGGTGTACCCACACCCTTGGACAACCGCGCGAGGGTGGCGCGCTCACCCGCACCGAAGAGTGGCACGAATTCGGGTTCGGCGTGGAAGCGGCCGGTCAACCGGACCCGCGCGGGTGGAAGAAACGAGCGTGCCGCAGCCGTGCTCCGGTGTCGAAGGCACCGCGGACGAGCATCGGCAGCGGATTCGCCGGCAGTTGTCCGGTCATGGTCGGACTCCCTTCGTCGCGTCCCGTCGGTCGAGCAGCGATAGTTGCGATGGGGAGCGGCTACCCAGATGAACCGGAACCACACCATCGATTGCGCGAGGAGACGCCGGTGCACCCGGCGCGACCGAAGGTTCGCACCCGTCTGGGTGGGTTCACCGGCGCCGAGGCCTCCGGTGGCCCGGTTCCGCCTCAACCCGCCAGGATCTGCGGGGAGAGCACCTTGAGCATGGCATTGGTCCAGCGCAGCTGACGCTGGGTTCGTGGACGGCAGTGCTCGGCCAGTTCCAGCAGTTCCGGTTCCCGTGCCGCCTGCGCACCCTGCGCGAGCAGCTCCCAGTCCACCGCGACGCCCGCGGCCAGCTGATGCAACCGGCGCAGATCCCGCAACAGTCGTACGCCGGGATCCAGGGTCCGGCCGCCGGCCCCGCGCAGCCGCGGCCGGCCGAGCCGGGCCCACCGCCGGCGCCGGTCGGCGGCCCCGAACCGAGGTGCCAGCACATCGAGTTCGCGGAGGTGATCCTGCGACCAGCCCGCCAGATCCTGGGCGGTGTCGTGGATCTCGTGCTCGGTACGGTGCCGGACAGCGACCGCCGCCAGTTCACCGGCGAGCTCGCGTTCGGAGAACTGTAGTTCCTCGATGACGATATGCAGTCTCATCGGCCACCTCCCGCGTCGAGGCCGACCGCACCGAGCATTCCGGTGCTTCGGCCCGACCGGACCCCTTCCGCGCAGAGTACGGTCACGAGGCCGACACCGACCGGCCCCGGGGCGGCGCCACCGGGCGCCGTATCGGCACCCGGACCAGGCCGCATACCGTCACCGCGCGGCTGGGCGATACGGTCTCGAATCTTCATATGCCGCAATTACCCAGCGCCACCGCGGTTCACCGCGGTGGTCCCGCTCAGGGGACTCAGGCCCCCGGCCGGGCGCCCGGGGCGCTCGGCGCCGAATGCCCCGGGAGTACGCAGACCGCGTCGAGGCCGAGTACATGGTTGAGCCGGCCGAAGGCCAGCCAGGAGCCCAGGCACATACTCAGTTCCACGATCTCGGCCTGGCTGTAGTGCGCGGTCATCCGGGACCAGAAGTCCTCGTCGAGATTGTGGTGGTCCAGGGCATAGCGTTCGGCGTACTCGGCGGCCAGCCGGGCCCGGTGGTCGAGGACGCCGGTATCGCGCCAGCCGGCGACGGCGGTATCGAAGCCCTCCTCGACCTTCACACCGTCGCGTTCGGTCCGCCAGTCCAGGCAGAACACGCATCCGTTGATCTGGGCGATCCGCAGTCGCGCCGCCTCGAATTCGCGCAGCCCGAGGGTGGTGTGGGCGTACACCGCCAGCGAGAAGTTCGATGCGGCGACACCGATCTCGGGCACCATCTCGCCCCAGACGTAACCGATCGGATCCTTGCCTTCGGGGATGTCAACTCTCATGACCGTTCCTTCCCAGCTTTCCGGCCGCCGGACGCAGCGGCACATCGAGCGCGTCGTAGAGGCCCGGCTCGGCCGCGGCGAGCCAGTCGATAGCGCCGACCAGCCGGCCCACGGCGGTCGCGTTGCCGCCCGCCGCGTAGTTGCCGCCTTCGTCGGTCGCCTCGACGGTGACCTCGATCCGCGGACGTCCTTCGATGATCACCCGATGCGCCCCCTCGCCGTTGGGCGGCGCGGGCCAGTCGGGCGCGCAAGAGGGATGGATCCGGGTGATGTGTTCGACGACGATGCGCGGTTGGCCGGCCACGATCCCCTGCACCTCGAAACGCATCGCCCCCTGGGTACCGGCCTCGAACTTTCCCATGGTCGCGGTCTCGACGGTGGTCTCCAGGGCGAGCCGTTCCACCGTCTCGCGGACCTCGTCCAGTTCGACCCCGAGCGCCCGGGCCATCAGCCGGACCTGGCCGCCCCACACCATGGTCGGGACAGTGGGCATCACCATGGGCGGCACCTGGTCCATGGGCTGGCCCATCCCCACCAGGTAGCGCACGGAATCGGGCTGGTCGTAGGTGGAGTAGTCGAAGATCTCCTGGCAGCGCACCACCTCGACGACACTGCCCAGCCCGCTGACGAGCAGCGGCAGCACATCGTTGCCCCAGCCAGGGTCGATTCCGGAGACGAACAGTGAGCCGCCACCGGATCCGATCGCGGCCAGCACCGGCTCGCGCATCTCGGGCGGGGCGTTGCGCTGGTCGTAGAGCGCGTAGAGCGCCGGTGTCACCACCACCGCTCCGACGCCGATCGCACGGACGATATCGGCGAGGGCGTCGTCGGGTCGGATTTCACCGGAGGCGGCGTACACCACCGCGCCCGGGCCGGCGGCCAGCACCGTGTCGATATCGGTGGTGGCGGCGATGCCCAGCGGCCGGTCCAGCCCGGCCAGGTCGCCCGCGTCCCGGCCGGCCTTGGCGGGATCGTGGACGAGGACAGCACCGAGTTCGAGTCCGGGGTGGGCGTCGACCGCCCGGATGGCGGCCCGGCCCACATTGCCGGTGCCCCAGACGACCGTGGAGATCATCGGCGAATTCTAACAAGCGCTTGGTTGTGAAGGGGCGAATTCGGCGGCTTCGGCGGCGATACCCAGCCGTTCGCCGGGTGGCCCATATCTCCGCAGGCGGGAATGCCGCACTGCCGCAACCCCCGTATCGTTGACCTGGTGACGGAATTCCTCACGGACACAACGGAATCGGACTTACCGTCGGTTACCCGGATGTTACTGCGCGCTGACGGATCCATGACGAGACTGCTGGAGGCGCTGGTCGGCCGCCCACTGGCACTCGATCTCACCGATCAGCACACGACCATCGGACGCGACCTGGACCCCACCGTGCGGGCGGCACTGCGATGCGCCGACGCCGACCCGGTGGTGGTCCGCCGCTCCACCCTCACCACCGGGGACGGCGCCGCCGTCTCCTGGAACAGTGTCGCGGTGGTGGCCACCGACGACGAACTCACCGCCCTGCTCACCGACGAACGGTTGCCCATCGGGCACAGCCTCGCCGCCGCCCGTCGCCATCTCGTGCGCACCGTACTGGGCGCGGGGGTCACCCGATGGCCGGTGGCCGGGAATCAGGAAGACCTGGCCTGCGCCTACAAGGAGAGTGTGCTCTCCGACCACGGATCGACGGTGGTCGCGCATTTGCACGAGCGTTTCAATCCCGCCTACGTACCGTTGCTGGACCCGGCCCGGTGAGGGTCCTGATCGTCGGTGCCGGAATCGGCGGGCTGACGACGGCGTTGAGCCTGCACGCGGCGGGTATCGACGCGCAACTGATCGATCGGGTGCAGACATTGCACCCGCTGGGGGTCGGCATCAATCTGCTGCCGCACGCGACCGGCGTCCTCGCCGAACTCGGCCTGCACGACACTCTCGCCGCGCAGGGGGTCGCCACGTCCGAGCTGGTGCACTACGACAAATTCGGCAACGAGATCTGGCGGGAACCACGCGGCCTCGCGGCCGGGCATCGGTGGCCGCAGTATTCGGTACACCGGGGGCGGTTACAGGCATTGCTGCTGGACGCGGTACTCGGGCGCCTCGGGCCCGGCGCGATACGGACCGGCCACCGGTTCGTCGGCGCGGTACAGGAGGACCGGCGAGTCCGGGTGACCGTGCAGGACCGTGCGGCCGGCACCACCGTAGAGCTGGACGCGGATGTGGTGATCGGCGCCGACGGACTGCATTCCGGAGTCCGCGCGCACCTGTATCCGGGCGAGGGCCCACCGCGCTGGAACGGAATCCGGATGTGGCGCGGGGTCGCCACCGCACCGGCGTTCCTCAGCGGAACGTCGATGCTGATGGCCGGTAGCAATCACGCCGCGAAGCTCGTCGCCTATCCACTCACCACCGCCACGACCGGCGACGTTCTCGTCAATTGGGTCGCGGAGGTGCGGACACCGCAGGACGAGCAGGGCGAAGCCGAGTGGACGCGAACCGGACGGCTCGACGATGTCGCGCCGCACTACCGTGACTGGCGTATCGCGGGTCTGGACGCCGCGGCCCTGCTGGCCGGCAGCGAGCCGCTGCTGGAGTATCCGATGGTGGACCGGGATCCGCTGCCGCGCTGGAGTTTCGGCCGTATCACCCTGCTGGGCGACGCCGCGCACCCGATGTATCCGGTCGGTTCCAACGGTGGTTCCCAGGCGATTCTCGACGCCCGGGCGGTGGCCGCCGGATTGGCCGGCACCGGCGATCCGGTCGCCGGACTGGCGGCCTACGAATCGGCGCGCCGCGAATCCGCCAACACCGTCGTACTGGCCAACCGGGATATTCCGATGGACCGCGCCCTGCGCATCGTCGCGGAACGGGCACCGGCCGGCTTCGATCGCATCCAGGACGTGCTGAGCGAAGCCGAACTGCGCGCGATCACCGACGGCTACCGCCGGACCAGCGCGACCCGGTAGCCGGCGAGCCCGGAAGCAGGCCGGCTGTCGCGATCGGTCTGCTACCCGGATTCGGGGAGCTGATCTCCCTGTACGACCTGGATATCCAGGTCGATCTTGACGGTGGTCCCGATCGCCGCCACGCCCGCACGCACCATCGCGTTGTAGTCGATGGCGAAATCGTCACGCCGCAGCGTGGTCTCGGCGTGGAACGCGGCGCGCACTCCGCCCCAGGGATCCGGGCCGAACCCGCCGTAGGTCAGCGCCAGATCGACCGGGCGGCGCTGCCCGTGCAGCGACAACTCGCCCGACATCACCCAGGTGTCGCCGCCGGTGCGACTGAATCCGTTGCTGATGAACGAGATCAGCGGGTAGTTCTCGACGTCGAGGAAATCACTGGACCGCAGATGGGTGTCGCGCATATCGATACCGGTATCGATGGTGGCCGCCTTGATCTCGGCGTAGCCGGAGGTCTGTTCGAAGCGGTCGGCGATATCGAGCCGGCCGCTCACCTCGGCGAATCGCGCCTTGATACTGGAGATGCCCAGATGGCGCGCGGTGGCGATCACCGAGGAGTGCACCGGATCGATGGTCCACGGGCCGGCCGGCGGCAGCGCGACGGCGTCGACGACGGGCGCCAGCGCGATATCCCCCAGCATCCCCGATCCCGAGGACGAGATCTGCACCGCCCGCGCCGCGGGCTGGTAGCCGGCGGCGGTGATCACCGCCGTGTGCACCCCCGGACGAACCGGTTCGGTGGACACCGCTCCGTTCTCGTCGGATATCGCGCGGCAGATCTGCCGACCGCGCATATCCGTCACGGTCAGCACCGCTTCGGGTACGGGCCAGCCGTCGGCGCCGTGGATGCGGCCGGTCAAACCGGACATGAGCATCACCTTTTCACCACTCAGAGTTGATTAGCACAAGCAACTAGTTGCCGGAGCCGAATATACCCACGCCACCGGACCGCCGACAGGGGCGCCCGCCTCACCGCTCGATGACCGAGAGCGCGCCGCCGATCCGGACGAAGGCGGTGGGCGTGAGCCCGAACATCGCCCGGAAAGTATCGCTGAAATGCGACGGTGAGGCGAACCCCGCATCCGCGGCCGCCCGGGTCATATCGTGGCCCGCCGCGTGGGAACGCGCGATCCGCACCATCCGCGCCCATTGGACATAGCGGCGGAAACTGGTCCCCGTCTGCGCGGCGAAGGTGCGCAGGAAATACGAGGTCGACAAGCCCACGCCGCCCGCACAGGTGGCGGCCCGGTGGGGATGTGCGGGGTCGGCCCGGATCGCCGCCGCCACCGCGGCTATCCGCGCGTCGTGGATCGCCGGTAACGGCACGCTGGCCAGCGCCAGGATCTGTTCGATATCCGGATCGGGAGCGCGGCACAGTGCGGCGAGTTCGTCCTCGTGCCGGTGGGCGTAGGCACAGCCGCCGGCCTCGGCGGTCATACCGCCCAGGCATCGGGTCATCCGGGCGCTGGTCGGATCGAAGAAGCAGAACAGCATCCGCCCGTCGGTCTGGACCACATGGTGGACCACTCGGGCGCGGAACAGGAAACTACGGGCCGTGATGTCCACCGATTCGCCGGCGCGTACCCGGAACGGCGCGTCCACCCCCAGCCCCAGCGAAGGGATCGCCGTGGAATGCGGGGCCAGGCCCAGCCCGGGACCGAGATAGACAGCATGCCCCAGCCGCACCCACAGGCGCGCCGTCGACCCGGGCGCAGCGCACGTTTCCGGAAGTGCCGACAGGGTCATACGCGCGACGATACCGGCGCGTGATCGACCAGCGGTTCGAATGCGATACCCACCGTGGACCACTCCCAGGAGGCAGCGATGACCACCGATCGAATCGACCCCGCCGCGAGCCGGCCCCCGGTGATGTACGAGACCGCCGTGGACGGAGCGCGGCTGTGCTACGCCGCGGCAGGGTCCGGAGACCCGCTGGTCCTGTTACACGGTTGGCCGCAATCACATCTGGCCTGGCGATACCAGATCGGGCCGCTCGCCGAGCACCGGCGGGTGATCGCACCGGACTGGCCCGGCTGGGGTGATTCGGCCCGCGATATCACTCTGTCCTGCGACTACGACAGCGAGGTCGACCGGATCGCGCGTATGCTCGACGCCCTCGAACTCGACCGGGTCGATCTGGCCTGCCACGATTACGGCGGCTTCCTCGGATTGGGTTTCGCCCAGCGCCGGCCCGACCGGGTCCGGCGGCTGGCGCTTCTCAACTCACGGGCACACGGCACTTTCGTCGCACCGTATGCCTTGCTGTTCGGGGCGTTCACCGTCGCCGCCCGGCGCCGGATCGGCCGCCGCCTGATCGCGATACCACCGGTCCATGCCGTGCACCGGTGGGGCCTGCGCCGGTACCTGCGCAACGGAACGTTCACACCGGAGCGGCTGGAACAGGATCTCGGCCTGCTCCGGACCCCGGCGGGCCGGCGCTGGTACGCGCATTTCTGGTCCGGCTACGAGGTACGGGTTCGCCCCGAGTTGCGGGCGCGGCTGGGTGCGATCGAATGCCCCACCACCATCATCTGGGGGACCCGGGATCCCGCCATCCCGATGACCACCGCCGAGGAGCTGGCCCGGCACATTCCGAACGCGGAGCTGGTGCGCGTGGACGCCGATCATTTCCTGATGGAACAGCGACCCGGCGAGGTCACCGCGGCACTGCGCGATTGGCTGCGCCGGCCCGCGCGGTGACGACCGACCGCCGGGACCGTCGTCGTGCGTCCGCCGGGCAGCGGGTATGGGTGGGAGCGTCCGGGGTAGCCGCCGGGTATGGCAGTCGACCATGTCGTACCGGCAGCGGATAGAAGAGATCCGGTACGCACCCGGATCGAGACCGACCACCGGACGACCGATATTAGAGCGCTCGAGGCAGCGGTGGTCCGGCGATGACACTGCGTATCGGCACCTCGGGTTGGCAGTACCGGGACTGGCGCGGCGTCCTCTACCCGGACCGATGCCCGCAGAGGTTGTGGCTGGAGCACTATGCCGCGAATTTCGCGACCGTCGAGAACAACAACGCCTTCTACCGGCTGCCGGCGCGAGAGACCTTCGCGGCCTGGCGGCAGCGAACTCCCGACGATTTCGTCCTCGCCGTCAAGGCCAGTCGTTTCCTGACGCATATGAAACGTCTGCGCGATCCGGCGGAGCCCGTGGCGCGGCTGCTGCGGCACGCCGAGGGCCTGGGCGGACGCCTCGGCCCGATTCTCCTGCAACTACCCGGCACACTCCCGGCCGATCCGGGCCTGCTCGACACCTGTCTGCGCTGTTTCCCCGCCGATATCCGGGTCGCGGTGGAGCCACGGCACGAATCGTGGTGGTCACCGCGTATCCGCGCGGTGCTCGAGCAGAACCGGGCCGCGCTCTGCTGGGCCGATACCGGATCTCGCCCGGTGACACCGCGGTGGCGGACCACCGGCTGGGGCTATCTGCGCCTGCACCGCGGCCGCGCACGACCGGCGCCGCGGTACGGCACCCGCGCGCTGCGCGGCTGGGCCGAGCGGCTGACCCGGACCTGGCCGGACGACGCCGATGTATTCGTCTACTTCAACAATGATCCCGGCGGTGCCGCGGTCCGTGACGCTGTCGCGTTCGCCGGAATCGCCACGGCGATCGGTGCGACCGTGACCAGGACACCCGGCGGAATCCGCCCGGGGACAGCTCGCTGACTCCGGGCGACCGGTTTCCGGCGCGACCATCCGGGTACCGCGCGACCATCCGGTACCGCGCTGCCCGCGCGCCGGAATCACGGTGCCCGTCGACGACTACAGCGTTCGGAGGAACCATGGAGATCGGCTACAAACTCGCCGCCGAGGGATTCGGCCCCGCCGAACTGGTCCGGCAGGCCATCGGCGCCGAGGCCGCGGGATTCGATTTCGTCGAGATGAGCGACCATTTCCATCCGTGGCTGGACAATCAAGGCCACTCCCCCTTCGTCTGGTCCGTACTCGGCGCCGTCGCCGCCGAGACCGACCGGATCGGGCTCGCGACCGGGGTCACGTGCCCGACCGTGCGATATCACCCCGCGATCATCGCGCAGGCGGCGGCCACCCTCGCGCTGCTCTCCGACGGCCGTTTCACCCTGGGTGTCGGCTCCGGCGAACGCCTCAACGAACATATCGTCGGCGACGGATTCCCGGTCGATGTCGCCGGCCGTCATCAGTTGCTGCGGGAGGCGCTGGAGATCATCCGGCTGCTGTGGCGCGGCGGCTACCGGTCCTACGACGGCCGGTATCTGAAATTGTCCGACGCCCGCGTCTTCGATCTCCCCGACGAGCCGCCGGTGATCGCGGTGGCCGCGGGTGGCGGCAATGCCGCCGATATCGCCGCGGAACTGGGCGACGGGCTCTTCGCCACCGAAGCGAAGCCGGAATTGGTGACCCGCTACGAGGCCGCCGGGGGCAACGGCCCGCGGTACGCCGAGGTACCGATGGCGTGGGCGCCGGACGCGGCCACCGCCGCCCGCGCCGCCCGCGACACCACACGCTGGGCGCTGACCGGCTGGAAGGTGATGAGCGAACTACCGAACCCGGTGAATTTCGCGGCCGCCTCCGCGACGGTACGGGAGGAGGACATGCTGGAGAAGTTCGCCTGCGGGCCGGACGCACAGCGCTACCTCGAGGTGGCTCAGCCTTTCGTGGACGCCGGATTCGATCATCTGGTGATGCAGAACGCCGGTCCCGATCCGGACGGGTTCCTGGATTTCTATCGCGCGGAACTGGACGAGCCGCTGCGCAAACTGACCCCGCAACCGGCCTGACCTTGACCCGCGCGAGCCGGGCGGGGCCGGTGCTGCCGCACCACCCACCGCCGGTGGCGATTTCGCCGGATTCCGATCGATCGCCCGCATCCGGGTATGGCCCCGGGATCGACGTACCGGGCAGCCGGCGCTTCGTTCCGCCTGCTGCCCGGCTGTGTCTCGGCCGTTCGCGACCGGGTCCGGTCAGGACGTCATCTCGGTGGCCTGCGACGTATCGATGACACCGAACGTCTCGCCCTGCGGCGCGGTGAGGACCCCCATCCGGCCGAACGGGCTGTCGTCGGGACCCATCAGCAGGGTCGCGCCCAGACCGGTCGCCGAGGCGAGGATCGCGTCGGTGTCCTCCACCTGGAACCAGGCCAGCCAATACGACGGCCCGGCACCGGGATTCTTGGTGGAATCGTTGAGGCCGCCCACGGGTTCGCCGTCGGGGGTCAGGGCGAAGGTCGCGTAGTCGACGTTCACGCCGTCGCCGATCTCGGTGAACGTCCAGCCGAACACCTGTGCGTAGAACTCCTGCGCCTGCCGGTAACCGACGGTGTGTAATTCGTTCCAGCAGTAGGCGCCGGGCTCGTTGTAGATCCCGGCGCCGAAATGCTGTTTCGCCTGCCAGACTCCGAACGCCGCACCGCTGGGATCGGTGGCGACGAGCATTCGCCCGACGTCGAGCACGTCGAAGGGCGCGGCCAGGACGGTGCCGCCGGCGGCCATGATCGCGGCGGCGGTGTCGTCGGCGTTGTCGCTGGCGATATAGGTGGTCCAGACCGAGGGCATCGGGGGTCCGGGCGGTTTGGGGCCGATCCCGGCGGCGGGGTGACCGTTGCGCAACGCCATCAGGTAGCCACCGGCTTCCGGTGCGCTCTCGGCGATCTCCCAGCCGAACAGCGCGCGGTAGAACTCACGGGCCCGGTCCGTATCGTCGACCTGACAGTCGGCCCAGCACGGGGTTCCGGCCGGCCAGGGGGTTTCGCGAATCGGCATTGCGTGTCCTCCGTGTTCCGTTTCGGGTTCGCACGAGTCGAGCGATGACGGGGCCTTGCGGCCGGATGGGACAGACCCGGATGAGACAGGCGCAGTACGGTCGCGGTCCGGTGGTCCGCCGCGGCCGAGGGTGAGCCAACCGTATCCAGCGCACGGCAGCCGGGCAACCACCTCGCAATGCGTTCGCCGGCCCACGACCACCGCCGCAGTGGTTGCCTATATCGTGGGTCTATGCTCATAATGTGAACCCTCTGTGGCCTGCGTCACGAACGCAGGCCGCCGCTACGGAAAGCACCGCCGCCGGTGCGACTCGATGGGATATGCACATGTCAGACCTCGCAACGATGGTCAACACGGGTGCCGCGGTCCTCGCGGTGGTCGTGCTGATCATCCGATTCAAGATCAACCCGGCGGTCTCGCTGGTGATCGGCTCCGCCTATCTGGGACTCACCGCGGGCCTGGGCACCGAGAAAACGGTCGAGACGATCACCACCGGATTCGGCGACATCATGGCCGAGGTCGGATTACTGATCGCCTTCGGCGTCCTGACCGGAGCGATGTTGCAGGAGACCGGCGCGATCGAGCGTCTCGTCCGGACGCTCATCCGGGTATTCGGTGTCGACCGGATGCCGTACGCGCTCTCACTCACCGTCGCCACCGCGCTGCAATCGATCTACCTGGACGTCCTGCTGGTCATCTCGGCGCCGCTGGCCCGATCGGCCGCCGCCAAGATGACCCGGAAAGGCACCGCGCGGATGGCCACGGCGCTGGCGATCGGCGGTGAATGCGGCATCGTGCTCACCGTGCCCGGGGTCGGCGCGCTGGCTCTGGCCGGGCTCCTCGGGGTACCGCTGGGCAAGATGCTGCTGTTCGGCCTGATCCTGGTGATCCCCACGGTCACCATCGCGGTCGCCGTGATGTGCTTCCTCTTCGACCGCGGCTGGTGGAACGAAGAACGCGACGAACAGCCCTACTCGGCCGGCGACCGGCCGGATACCGCAGGTACGAAGCCGGATCCCGAGGAAGGGGGCACGGCAGGCAGTGGGGGCACCGCCGTGGCAGCGCCCCCGCGCGCGCAGACCCACACCCCGCTCCCGCTGTTGCTGGCGCCGCTGATCACCGCGCTCCTGCTCATCGCCGCGGGCGCGGTCCTGGATGTCGCCGAGATCCACAACCCGGTGATCGAGTTCCTCTCGACCCCGGTCATCGCACTGCTGATCGGGCTCGTCGGCACCAGTGTCGTGGGCCGGCGCAGTGTCGGTATCGAACGGATCCAGCGGTGTATCGCGACCGGTTTCCAGGAGAGCGGCCAGATCCTCATCCTGACCGGTGTCGGCGGATCACTGGCCGCCACCATTGCGGCCACCGGACTCGGCGATATCCTCGGCGACTATTTCTCCGCGAGCACCGCGGCACCGTTGCTGATGGTGTGGGCCATTGCGGCCGTACTGCATATCGCGGTCGGTTCGGTGACCATCTCGGCGATCACCGCGGCGGGCATCCTGGCCCCGGTGGCACCGGCGCTCGGTATCGATCCGGTGCTGATCGCCCTGGCCGCGGGCGCCGGATCCCTTTTCGCCGTGCACGTCACGAGCAACACCTTCTGGCTCCTGCAATCGCTGATGGGGCAGACGACGCGCGGCACGTTGAAAACCTGCTCGGTGGGAGTCTCGGTCGCCTCGGTGGTCGCGATCGCGCTCATCATGCCGCTGAGCCTGGTCCTGTGAATCTCGGAAACGATAGGGAAAATATGCGCAACGAAACCGTGCGGCCGCTCGACGGGATCCGGGTCCTGGAACTCGGCAACTACATCGCCGCGCCGACCGCCGGCCGGATGCTGGCCGATTTCGGTGCCGAGGTGATCAAGGTCGAGCGGCCGGTGACCGGCGACGAACTGCGCCGCTGGCGGCTGTACGGCGGTGAGACCTCGATGCTCTACCGCACGATCAACCGGAACAAGAAGTCGATCGTGGTCGATCTGCGGACTGCGGCCGGCCGCGCCCTGATCCTCGATCTGGTCCGCGAATGCGATGTGCTGCTGGAGAATTTCCGGCCCGGCACGCTGGAACGGTGGGGATTGGGCCCCGAGGCACTACAGGAAGCCAATCCGGACGTGGTGATCACCCGGATATCGGCCTACGGGCAGACCGGACCGCAGGCCGCCCGGCCCGGATTCGCCGCGGTGGCCGAAGCGGCCGGCGGATTGCGTGAGTTGATCGGCGATCCGGATCGGCCACCGGTGCGCACCGGCGTCTCCATCGGTGATTCGATCGCCGGGATCCACGCCGCCTTCGGCACGGTGATGGCCCTGTTCCAGCGGGCACGCAGCGACGGCCCGATCCCGCTGGCGGAACGCATCATCGATGTGGCGCTCAACGAATCGATCCTGTCGGTGATGGAGTCCCTGGTACCCGACTATCTCGCCTACGGGGTGAAACGTGAACGCGTCGGCGGCCGGATGGAGGGCATCGCGCCCAGTAATGCCTATCCGTGCAGCGACGGCACCAGCATCATCGTCGCGGGTAACGGCGATGCCATCTTCCAGCGCTATATGGAGACCATCGGCCGGCCGGACCTGGGCGCCGACCCGGATCTGCGCGACAATGCCGGACGCTGGGCCCGCCGCGACGAACTGGATACCGCGATCGCCGGTTGGACGATCGGGCACACCCGGGCCGAGGCGTTGCGGATTCTCGACGCGGCCGGGGTACCGGCGGGTCCGATCTACACCGCGGCCGATATCTGCGCCGACGAGCAGTACGCCGCGCGGAACATGATCCAGCAGTTCCAGGTGGACACCGGTGCCGCCGAACCGGTGACGGTGGGGTTCCCCGGGATCGTCCCGGTGATCGGCGGGGCCTCGCTACCGATCCGTACAATCGGGCCCGACCTGGGTGAACACACACGCGAGGTACTCGCCACGGTACTGCGCCTCACCGACGACGAAATCGACAGCGTCACAGGCACTTCGGAAGCAGAGGTTACAGTATGACCTTCACCTACACCCCCGCGGCGCAGCTGCGCGACGTGACACTGCGCGACGGCCTGCAGCTCACCGGGAAACCGCTGGATACCGAGCGGAAGGTCGCGTTGATCCGCGAACTGCTCGCACTCGGAGTGCCGGAACTCGAGATCGGCTCCATGGCCCGGGCCGACCTGGTGCCGCCGCTGGCCGATTCGCTCGACGTGATCGCGGCACTGACGCCGGCCGAACTCGCGAAATGCTGGGTGTGGGTGGCCACCCCGCGCCATGTCGAGAAGGCGGCCGCGGCGGGGGCGCGGAATTTCCAGTACTGCCTGTCGGCATCGGATTCGCACAATCAGGCCAATATCGGCCGCAGCACCGAGGACAGCGTCGCCGCCATGCCCGCCGCGATCGAACTGACCCGGGACTGCGGTGGCGCCATCCAGCTGTGTATCGCGACCGCGTTCACCTGCCCGTTCGAAGGTGTAATCGACCCGGCGCGGGTACTGGGTATCGCCGCCGATCCACGGACCGACGGCGCCGTCGACATCGTTGTCGCCGATACCCTCGGCCAGGCGGTGCCGGCGCAGGTACAGCAGCTGATCCGGGCGGTCCGGGAGAGCACTCCCCCGCGCCGGATCGTCTACCACGGCCACGACACCTGGGGGCTGGGTGTGGCGAACACACTGGCCGCCGTCGACGCGGGTGCGACACTGGTGGACGGTTCGCTGGGCGGCCTGGGCGGCTGCCCGTTCGCCCCCGGCGCGAGCGGCAACACCGCCACCGAGGACATCCTGTTCGCCACCCGGCCCGACTGGCTGACCCCAGCCGTGCTCGCGACCGTCGTCGAGACCGGGGAGGCGCTGCTCGCCGATCTGGGCGAGCCGAACCGGTCGAAGACCGCCCAGGGCGCCCGCTCGGCGGCCCACGCGTTCGACTGGGTGATCGGCGAGCAGTCGTGACGGCAACGGATTTCCTGGTCACCACCCCGTTGCCCGATCCCGGTATGCGGCTGCTCGAAGCCGCCGGTTCGGTAACCGTGGCTCCCACCCGGATGACGCGGGAAGAACTGGCGGATGCCTGCGCGTCCGGTGACTACCGGGTGGTCGTGGCTCAATTACAGGACGAATTCGACGCCGCGTTGCTGGACCGGGCGAAGATCAGCGGTATCAGCAATTTTGCGGTGGGCTACAACAATATCGATATCGCGGCGGCGACCGCGAATTCGATCGTCGTGGGCAACACCCCCGGCGTACTCACCGACGCGACGGCCGATATCGCTCTGCTGTTGATCCTGGCCGTCGCCCGGCGATGCGTCGAAGCCGACACCCTCGTGCGATCCGGGAACTTCCACGGCTGGGAGCCGGAACTACTGCTGGGCCACGATGTCAGCGGCCGGACGCTCGGGCTGGCCGGATTCGGCAGGATCGCACGGGCCACCGCACGGCGCGCGCTCGCCTTCGGGATGACGGTGAACTTCAGCCCGCGCCCGCCCGGTGATCGCGAGGTGAGCGAGACCGAACTCGGTGAATTCGCCGGCCGGGTACAGCAGCTGCCGTGGTCCGAACTCGTGGCCACCAGCGACTTTCTCTCGGTGCATGTCCCGTTGACCGAGCAGACCCACCATCTCGTGGATGAATCGGTACTGCGATCGATGAAACCGTCGGCGATATTGATCAATACCGCGCGCGGCCCGGTCGTCGACGAGACGGCACTGGTGGCGGCGCTGCGCGACGAAACGATCGCCGGGGCGGGACTCGATGTGTACGAGAACGAACCGCGGCTGGCACCGGGTCTCGCCGAACTGCCGAATACCGTACTGCTACCGCATATCGGCAGCGCGACGGTCCCGGTCCGCGCCGAGATGGCCCGCCGCTGTGCCGAGAACGCCATCGCCATGGCCCGCGGCGATCTCCCGCCGTACCCGGTCGATCCTGCGGCGTACACCGGCGGAGCGACAACGGCACCGAGTTGACGGGATCGGCACTGCTCATACCATCATGAGGACGTGAACGCTCCCCCACCCGGACCCGTTTTCGATGTGTTCGCCGTCTTGAACGGCGTCGTGGATCTGCGGTCCTATCCGCGCCGGAATCTGGTGCTGAGCTCCCCGCAGACCGGCGGATTCGTCTTCGATTCGGCGGCCTACCAGCGGGCGATCTTCGAGCCCGTGGTCCATCTGCTCAACGGCGTCGAACTGCTCGAATCGCAGGGATGGGAACTGGTCAGCGTGGTCGAACGGAATATCGACAACGTCTACTACATGTTGGCGTTCATGCGCCGGGCCCGGGGCGGGGCGCCCGCGGCGTAGATTCGACGCGCGACCAGGCCAACCGATTCCCGGGCAGCGCCGCGGCCGATTCGGCCTCAGCGAGTTCCGCTGTCCCCGGCCGGGATACGACCGCCCAGGGTGCGGGTGACCTGTTCGGCGTAGCCGACGAGCAGGTCCACCCAGGCCTCGCACTGTGCCAGCGGCATGCGCAGCGTGGGGCCGCTGATCGTCAACGCGGCGGCCACGTTTCCGGTGGCGTCGAATATCGGCGCGGACAGGCCGGAAGCCGAATCCTCGCGTTCCCCGGCGCTGATCGCGTAGCCGTCGGCTTTCGCCCGGGAGATGAGCGAACGCAGTTCGGGCGGGCTGGTGACCGTGCCCTCGGTCAGCGGTTCCAGCGGCGCGGCGAGTACCCGTTCGGCGAGTTCGGGATCCCAGGCCAGCAGAATTCGACCCGCCGACCCGGCATAGAGCGGGATGATCTTGCCCACGTACATGTCCCGGCGCAACGCGTGCCGGGTCTCGGCGATGGCCACACATACCCGGAAGCCGTGTTCGGCGCGGAATACGCAGGCGGTCTCGCCGGTGACGTCGCGGATCTCGCGCAGCACCGGATCGACGATCGTCAGCAGATCGAGTCCCTTCACCGCCGTGGCGGCCCAATAGCTCATCCGCAGTCCCACCCGGATCCGGTCACCGGCCCGATCCAGCAGACCCCGGTCCACCATATTGGTGACCAGTCGCTGCACCGTGGACGTCGGTAATCCGGTGGCCTGCTGGATCTCACCGAGCGTCAGCGACGGGCGGGCCGGGGAGAAGGCATCGAGGATCTCGGTGATCTTTCCCAGCACCAGCAGCGGCTGGTTGTTCGCGGCCGCACCGCCGTCTTGCCTCGACATACCGCCGAATCTACGCCGCGGCCGCCCACCCCGGCACAGGACACCGCCGGTGGACACGGGTGGTGTCCACCGGCGGCGCGGAAGACAGGACCGGCCGTGCGGGAACGGTCCCGAACGATCAGACCTCCACGAGTTCGGGATCGGGTCTCTCGGTGTCGTCCGTCTCACCGTGCGTACCGGACCGGTTCGGCAACAGGACCGCCGTCACGATCACGATGAGCGACAGCGCCGCCGATACCACGAAGGCCAGTCGCATACCGCCGAGTTGCGCGGTCAGCACATCGGTACCCGCGGCTTCGAGCGCGGTGGTGCGGCTCGCCATCACGGTCACCACCAGGGCCGTACCCAGCGCGGCGGCGACCTGCTGGAGAGTGCCCAGCATGGAACTGCCGTGCGAGTAGAGGTCCTCGGGCAGCGCACCGAGCGCCAACGTGAACACCGGGGTGAACGCCGCGGCCAGCGACACCATGAGCAGGATGTGCAGGGCCAGCAGCTGCCAGTACGGCATGGCCGCGGAGATCTGGGTGAATCCGGCCAGCGCGGCGGTGATTCCGATCGCACCCGGAATGACCAGGACGCGCCCACCGAACCGGTCGAACAGGCGGCCGATCACCGGACCCAGCAGTCCCATGGCCAGACCACCGGGCATGACCAGCAGACCGGTCTCCAGCGGCGAGAGACCGCGCAGGTTCTGCAGGTACAGCGGCAACAGCATCATCGAACCGAGCATCGCCAGGAACGCGACCGCCATCAGGATCAGGCCCTTGGTGTAGGTACCCGAGCGCAGGATCCGCAGATCCAGCAGCGGGGTGCCGTGCCGCTGCAGCCACAGCTGCCGGACGACGAACAGGCCGATCAGCGCGGCACCGGCCACGGTGATCAGCGCCGGAGTGGCCACCGTACCGGCCTCGAAACGGCTCAGCCCGTACACCAGGCTCCCGAAACCGAGCGCGGCGAAGACCACGCTGATCCAGTCGATCGCACCGGTTTCCGGTTCGCCGACGTTCTCCAGCCGCCGCAACCCGAACCAGGTGACCACGCCCGCGATGGGCAGCACCAGCACGAACAACCAGCGCCACGACGCGATCTGGAGCACCAGACCGGAGATGACCGGCCCCATGGCCGGTGCCACCGAGATCGCCAGCGTCACATTGCCCATGACCCGCCCGCGGTCGCGTTCGGGTACCACGGTCATCAGGGTGGTCATCAGCAGCGGCATCATCACCGCGGTACCACCGGCCTGGATGATCCGGCCGATCAGCAGTACCGCGAACGAAGGCGCCACCGCCGACAGCGCGGTACCGGTGAGGAAGATCCCCATGGCCAGCGCATAGGCGCGGCGGGTGGTGACACGCTGCAGGAACCAGCCGGTCACCGGGATGACAGCGGCCATGGTGAGCATGAAGGCGGTGGAGACCCACTGCGCCGCCCGCTCGGTGACTTCCAGATCGTGCATCAGGCGCGGGATCGCGTTGATCATGATGGTCTCGTTGAGTATCACCACGAAGGTCGCGATGACCAGCAACCGTACGACGACCGGAGTACCTCCTCCGGTCCGGCGAACGGATAACAGGGCGGGCATCGGCTACCTCCGGCGATCGTGAGCGAACTGGCGTATGACCCGAGCGTGGTCGTCGATGACCGTTGCACGGTGACACGTGAGAACAGACGGGTGAGCTGCGCCGCGCTCATCGGTGACGCGCCAGTGTTTCTCACGGTTCTGCACCGGATCAATCGGTTTTCGGGCTGCCGTATTCCCGGTCACAGCCGGAATCGGCTGCTCGGGGGCCGGTCGGGCCGACCGGTCCCCGGGCCCGTGTGAGTGAGGTCATGTCCGGCCGCCGGGCGTGCGGTGGTGGACCGGGCCACGCCGTCCGTTCGCCGTACCCGGCTGCCGCAGCGTCAGGAGAGGCCCGCTTCGCGGGCGGCGATCTCGAGGTCCTTGTCGCCGCGGCCGGACAGGCACAACAGTACGACCGTGCCGGGAGCCAGTTCGCCGCGCTCGGCGAGATCCAGTAGGCATCCCACCGCGTGCGCCGATTCGAGCGCGGGGATGATTCCTTCGCTGTGCCCGAGTTCCCGCATACCGCGGAGTGCGAGTTCGTCGGTGACGGGGACAGAACTCAGCCGGCCGCTGTCCTTCAGGTAGCCGAGTTCCGGGCCGACTCCCGGATAGTCCAGTCCCGCGGCGATGCTGTGCGTCGCCGCGATCTGGCCGTCGTCGTCCTGTAACAGGTAGCTGAAACTGCCGTCGATCTCCCCGGGGGTCCCCGCACTCAACGTAGCCGCGTGCGCCCCGGTCTCCATACCGCGTCCCGCGGCTTCGGCCCCGATCAGCCGGACACCGGCATCGGCCATGAACGGCCGGAACGCGCCCAGCGCATTGCTGCCACCACCGATGCAAGCCAGCACGTAGTCGGGCAGCCTGCCCTCGGCGGTGAGGATCTGGGACCGGGCTTCGGCGCCGATGGGATATTGGAAATCTCGCACGATGCGTGGGTAGGGGGCGGGTCCGGCCGCACTGCCCAGCAGATAGTGGGTGGTGTCGACCTGCGTGACCCAGTCCCGGACGGATTCGGTGATCGCCTCCTTGATCCGGCGGTTCCCGGTTTCCACCACCCGGATCTCGGCCCCGAGCAGCCGCATCCGGATCACATTCGGCCGCTGCCGTTGCGCGTCGACCGCACCCATGTACACGGTGCAGCTCAAACCGAGCATCGCCGCCACCGTCGCGACCGCGACGCCGTGTTGTCCCGCACCCGTTTCGGCGACGAGGCGGCGTTTGCCCATCCGGCGGGCGAGCAGACCCTGTCCGAGCGCGTTGTTGATCTTATGAGACCCGGTATGGGCCATATCTTCCCGTTTGAGGTAGACGGTCGGCGCCGCCGCACCCAGTCGCGCCGCGAAACGCGGCACCTGGTGCAGCAGGGTGGGTCTGCCCACTCGGGTGCGCAGCAACCCGGTCAGCTCGCGGGTGAAGGCCGGGTCCGCGCGGGCCAGCTCGTATTCCTTCTCCAGGTCGAGCAGGGCGGCCATGAGGCCCTCGGGGGCGTATCTGCCGCCGAATCTCCCGAATCGGCCGCGCTCATCCGGGAAATCCCCGGGACGAAAGGCATTTCGCTCGACCCCGTGACCGACGACCATCCAGCACTCACATTCCCTGTTCCCGACACCGCTGCGGGAAAGTCTGGCTGCCCGGCGCGAGCGCCGAGTCACCTCTCGGCAACGGATTAGTTAACAGTACTAAAGGGATGGATTTTCGTCGCAGCCTCGCGAAGCGCGCAATCCGGGCCTTCCCCACCACGAGAACCGGTCACTATTGTAGGATTGTCGACAATATTGGCCAGGGATGACCGGCCGCCGACAGGGAGGAGCATTCACCGTGCTCACGGAAGCCACACTCACCGCCGCCGAACGGAAAGCCGTGGAGTCGGTACCCACCGGCCTCTTCATCGACGGCGGGACCCGCGAAACCGCGAAGACCATGCCGGTCCTCGATCCGGCGACCGGTCAGCGGTTGTGCGATGTCGCCGACGCCGCCCCCGAGGACGGCCTGGCCGCTCTCGACGCCGCGGCGAACGCCCAGGCGGCATGGGCGCGCACCGCCCCGCGCGAGCGCAGCGAGATCCTGATGCGTGCCCACCGCATGCTGCTCGACGACGCCGACCGGCTCGCCCTCGTCGCCACCCTCGAAATGGGCAAACCCCTGGCAGAGGCACGCGGTGAGGTCACCTACGCCGCCGAGTTCTTCCGCTGGTTCGCCGAGGAGGCCGTCCGCCTCGACGGCGGCTACATGCCCGCACCCGGCGGCGGTGCCCGGTTCCTGGTGACCAGGCAGCCGGTCGGTCCGAGCCTGCTCATCACACCCTGGAATTTTCCGATGGCCATGGGCGCCCGCAAGATCGGGCCCGCACTGGCCGCCGGGTGCACCAGTGTGGTCAAACCCGCCGAGCAGACACCGCTGTGCACGCTGGCACTGGCCCAGATCCTGCACGAAGCAGGTGTTCCCGCCGGAGTGGTGAACGTGGTGACGACCTCGGACCCGGGCGCGCTGATGGCGCCGCTGATCCACGATCCGCGCTCGCGCAAACTGTCGTTCACCGGATCGACCGCGGTGGGCAAGAAACTGCTGGAGCAGTGCGCCCGGACCGTCATGCGCACCTCGATGGAACTCGGCGGCAACGCCCCCTTCATCGTGTTCGACGATGCCGACCTGGACGCGGCAGTCGACGGGGCACTGGCGGCGAAGATGCGCAATATCGGACAGGCCTGCACCGCGGCCAACCGGTTCTTCGTCCAGCGCGGCGTGGTCGGCGAATTCGCCGAACGGCTCGCCGCGCGGATGGGCGAACTGCCGCTGGGACGCGGCACCGAACCCGGGGTCGTCGTCGGCCCGCTGATCGATTCCGACGCGGTGGCCAAGGTGACCGAACTCGTCGCCGACGCGCGCGCCCGTGGCGCCCGCGCCCTGCTGGGCGGTGAACCGCTGGACGGCCCCGGGCATTTCTACCCGGCCACCGTTCTGGTGGATGTCCCCGACGAGGCGCAGATCTGCCATACCGAGGTGTTCGGCCCGGTCGCGAGTATCGCGACCTTCGATACCGAGGAGGAGGCCGTGGCGCGCGCCAACGACACCCCCTACGGCCTGGTCGGCTACGTCTACACCGAAGGGCTGCGGCGCGGTCTGCGGGTCTGCGAAGCTCTGGACACCGGCATGGTCGGCTTGAACCAGGGCGTCGTGTCGAACCCGGCCGCCCCGTTCGGCGGGGTGAAAGAATCCGGTCTCGGCCGCGAAGGCGGCCTGGTCGGTATCGACGAATTCCTCGAGATCAAATACATCGGAGTGCCACTGTGAATTCCTATCGGATCGCGACGATTCCGGGCGACGGTATCGGCGTCGACGTCACCGCCGAGGCGGTGAAAGTTCTCGACCGGGTGCTGCCCGGGATCGAATGGACCGAATTCGACTGGTCCTGCGAGAACTATCTGCGCACCGGCGCGATGATGCCCGCGGACGGGCCCGAGCGGCTCGCCCGGTTCGACGCGATCCTGCTCGGCGCGGTCGGGTTTCCGGGCGTACCCGATCACATCTCGCTGTGGGGACTGCTGATCCCGCTGCGCCGGGCCTTCGGCCAATACGTCAACCTGCGCCCGGTCCGGTTGCTGCCCGGTACCACCTCGGCGCTGCGCGACCGCACCGCCGCCGATCTGGACCTGCTCATCGTCCGGGAGAACTCCGAAGGCGAGTACTCCGAGATCGGCGGTCGGCACAATCCCGGCCGGCCGGACGAATTCGTTCTGCAGGAGTCGGTTTTCACCCGGGTCGGCTGTGAACGCATCATCCGCTACGCCTTCGAGCGGGCGACCGAACGCGCGGGCCGGGTCTGCTCGGCCACGAAATCGAACGGCCTCATCCACTCCATGCCCTACTGGGACGAGGTGTTCGAACGGATCGCCGCGGAATACCCGGCGGTGCAGACCCGGCAGATGCATGTCGATGCGCTGGCGGCCGAAATCGTGCTGCACCCCGACCGGCTCGACGTGATCGTCGGCTCGAACCTCTTCGGTGACATCCTCTCCGACCTCGCCGCCGCCGTCACCGGCGGACTCGGGCTCGCCCCCTCCGGCAATATCAACCCCGCCCGGGACGCCCCGTCGATGTTCGAGGCGGTCCACGGCAGCGCACCCGATATCGCTGGTCAGGGCATCGCCAACCCAGTGGCGCAGATCCTCGCGGGCGCCATGCTGTTGGAACATCTCGGCGAGCACGTCGCCGCCGCAGCGGTCGACCGGGCGGTCACCGATGTCCTGGGCGACGGCGGTCCGCGCACTCCCGATCTCGGTGGCACCGCCACCACCACCGAGGTCGGTACGGAAATCGCCGACCGCGCGTCGGCCCTGCTGCACGCCTGACCGCTGGTCCGGGGCCGGCGTCACCGCCGGTCCCGGTTCGGCTGCGAACAGCTTCATCGAGTTGCCGAGCCGACGGGTGACGGTTGACTGGGCCGAACTCTGCGTGCACACTGCTCTCACTAGAGAGCGGTGCTCACAGAGGGTGATGGAGAACGAGCATGTACGAAGTCTGGAAATGGGCCAACCTCACGGTGGCTTTCGTGGTGGAGCTGGCCGCGTTCGCAGCGTTGGCGCTGTGGGGGTGGCAGGTCTCCGACGCGGCTCCGGTCAAGATCGTGGCGGCTGTCGGCGCGCCGGTACTCGCCGTCACCGCGTGGGGACTCTTCGCGGCGCCGAACTCCGTATTCGACCGGCCGGTGCTCACTCTCGTCACCGAGATCCTGGTCTTCGGTGGCGCGGCGGTCGCGTTGTGGGCCGCGAGCTACCGTACGGCGGCAGTCGTCTTCGTCGCCGTACTCGTCGCGAACCTGCTGGCGATCCGGCTCGGGCACCTTCGACCGTGACGAGCTCGACCACTGCGGCTCCCCGGGCCACCATCGGCTTCGTCCGCACCCCCAGGGGAAGGACGGCCCCGATGCCCCCGATCGCCGTCCGTAACCGCGTGAACAGGGCTTCCACTCCCGCGACCAGCTGATCTTCCTTCCTTTCCCGATTTCGGTGACGCAGGTGCCGGCTCCACAGCCCCGAAGCCGCCGCCGACGATCAGCGCGCACGGAGGGCACCGGCGGGTCGCGGCTGTGTCACGCATCCGCCTGTTTGTTTCCTTCCTGATTACCCGGTGACATTCTGGGAAGAGCCAGTGTGTGGACGGTCCCGGGTCAGGAACTCCTTCCTCGCGCTCGATCCGGCCACGCGATCAGGCCGCCGGCTCCGCAGTCCCGGAGCCGGTCCATTCGCTCGGAAGGAGACGCCGAGAGCATGACCAGCGAGCAGCCCGAAATCCTGACGACCGATGCCGGCATTCCGGTCGAGAGCGACGAGCATTCACTCACCGTGGGCCCCGACGGGCCGATCCTGCTACAGGACCACTACCTCATCGAGCAGATGGCCCAGTTCAACCGGGAGCGGATCCCGGAGCGGCAGCCGCATGCGAAAGGTAGTGGCGCATTCGGTCGCTTCGAGGTCACGAACGACGTCAGTGCCTACACCAAGGCGGCCGTCTTCCAGCCGGGCACGAACACCGAAATGGTCGCCAGGTTCTCCACGGTCGCCGGGGAACGCGGCAGCCCGGACACCTGGCGCGATCCGCGCGGTTTCGCCCTGCGCTTCTACACCAGCGAGGGCAACTACGACATGGTCGGCAACAACACCCCGGTGTTCTTCATGCGCGATCCGATGAAGTTCCAGAACTTCATCCGCTCGCAGAAGCGCCGCGCCGACAACAACCTGCGCGATCACGATATGCAGTGGGATTTCTGGACCCTGTCCCCGGAGTCCGCGCACCAGGTCACCTGGTTGATGGGCGACCGCGGTATCCCCAAGACCTGGCGCCATATGAACGGCTATTCGAGCCACACCTATATGTGGGTCAACGCCGCCGGCGAGAAGTTCTGGGTGAAATACCACTTCAAGACCGATCAGGGCATCGATTTCCTCACCCAGGAGGAGGCCGACCGCCTCGCCGGTGCCGACAGCGACTACCACATGCGCGATCTGTTCCAGTCCATCGATCGGGGCGACTACCCGAGCTGGACGCTGTACATGCAGATCATGCCGTTCGGCGAAGCGGAGAACTACCGGTTCAATCCCTTCGACCTCACCAAGGTGTGGCCGCACCGCGACTACCCGCTGATCGAGGTCGGCCGGATGACATTGGATCGCAACGCCACCGACAATCACACCGAGATCGAGCAGGCGGCGTTCCAGCCGAACAACCTGGTGCCCGGTATCGGCCCGAGCCCGGACAAGATGCTGCTGGCCCGCATCTTCTCCTACGCCGACGCCCACCGGGCCCGGCTGGGTGCGAACTATCAGCAGATCCCGGTGAACGCACCACACGTCCCGGTGCACAGCTACAGCAAGGACGGCGCGATGCGTATCAATCCGGTCGCGGATCCGGTGTACACCCCGAACTCCAAGGGCGGACCGCGCCCGGATATCGACCGCTACGGTGAACCGGCGGGCTGGCATACCGACGGCGATCTGGTGCGCGGCGCCTATACGCTGCACGCCGAGGACGACGACTGGGGCCAGGCGGGCACCATGGTGCGGGAAGTCCTCGACGACGCGGCTCGCGAGCGGCTGGTGAACAATATCGTCGGCCATCTGCTCGACGGAGTGAGCCGCCCGGTGCTCGAGCGCGCCTTCGAATACTGGCGCAATGTCGACAAGGAACTCGGCGACCGGATCGAGAACGGCGTCGCCGCGAAATCCTGACCGCCGGACCGGCGGCCGCGGCGAGCCCGGCTTCCGCGGCCGCCGGCACCGGGCGCCACCGGCGCCCGCGCTCGATGCGAGCCGATAGAGTCGGGCGCCATGAGCGTGCCAACGGTGGGAGCAGCACCGGGATCGTGGGCCCGGCCGGCGGGAGAGGACGCGGTGGTCTCCGTCCTTTCCCCGGAGAACGAGCACCGCGCCCCTCGGGGATCCGGCGGGCGCCCGACGTCGGCGACGGGCGGCCGCGCCGCATGACCGTGCTCGTTTGTCCCGACAGCTTCAAGGGCACCTACACCGCCGCCGCGGTAGCCGATGCCGTCGCCGGCGGCGTCGAGGAATCCGGCGCGACGGCCGTTCGCCTCCCGGTCGCGGACGGCGGCGAGGGCACCCTCGCCGCGCTCACCCGCCCACTCGGCCTGCACCAGGTGACCGCCCCGGCACGGAACCCGTGGGGTGTCCCGCTCACCGCGACCTTCGGGCTGTCCGACGACGGCACCGCGGTCATCGAGATCGCCGCGGCCGGTGGTGTCACCACCCCGCACGACGGTCCGCGCGATCCGGTCACGGCCGATACCTACGGCACGGGCATGCTCATCGCGGCGGCGGTGCGGCGCGGGGCCCGGCGCATCGTGGTCACCGCGGGTGGTTCGGCCACCACCGACGGCGGTACCGGTGCGATCGCGGCCATCGAGGAATCGGGTGGTCTCGGCGGGGCGTCGATCACCGTACTCACCGATGTCACCACCCGGTATGTGGACGCGGCGCGGGTCTTCGGACCGCAGAAGGGGGCCGATCCGGCCACCGTCGAACTGCTCACCCGGCGCCTCGCCGAGATCGCGCGCACCCTGCCCCGCGATCCCTCCGGTGTCGACGCGACCGGCGCGGCGGGCGGCTTCTCGGGCGGTATGTGGGCCCGGTTCGGCGCCGAACTGCGCTCGGGCGCGGAATATGTGCTCGACAACGCGGGCTTCGATGCCCTGGCCGAGCGAGCGAGCGCGATCGTCGTCGGGGAGGGCCGGCTGGACGGCCAGACCCGGGCCGGGAAGATCATCTCGGCGATCCTCGAACGCGCCGGCACCACCCCGGTCTACGCGGTGGTGGGCTCGGTGGGCGAGGATCTGGGCGACTACCGGTCACGGTTCGCCGAGATAATCGTGGCCTCCGATACCGAGGCCATGCGGGCCGCGGGGCGCCGGATCGGCACCGTCGCGCCCTGACCCGGCACCACCGGACGATCAGCCCGCGATATCGGTCCCGGGCGGAAATCCACCCGTGGCGATCGGGCCCCACCGCTGGATCTCGATACGGATGAGCGATTTGCCCTGCCGTGCCATCGCTGCGCGGTAATCGCCCCAGTCCGGGTGTTCGCCCGCGATCCCGCGGTAGTAGTCGACCAGCCCGTCGAGTGCTTCGGGCATATCCAGAATTTCGGCGCGCCCGTCGACCTGCACATAGGCGTCGTCGAACTCGTCGGAGAGGACACAGATCGACACCTGCGGTTCGCGGCGGATGTTCCGGGTCTTCGCGCGGCCGGGATAGGTGGAGACGACGATCCGGCCCTGCGGATCCAGCCCACAGGTCACCGGCGACATCTGCGGGCGGCCATCGGCGCGGGTGGTGACGAGCACGCCGTGATGGCGGGAATCCAGGAAAGCCAGCAACTCGTCCCGGTCGGCGATGGTGGCGGTCGCGATACGCGGCATGGAGACCTTTCGGAAAGTGATCGGTACTCGGGCGGTCGATCGGCAGCATAGTCACAGTCGGCGAGCAGCTCATCGCGGATCGCGACGAGTTCCCCGGGGTCGAGCGACTCCCGTGTCCTGCCTGCCGAATCCGCATTCCCCCGGCCGGGCACATGATTCACCCGCGGCGCATCGGGTACCGCGCACGAACATCGGGTCCCGCGAAAGTCCCGGACCCAGCCGACAGGAGCCATCGTCATGCGTGCCACCGACCCGCAGCGCCCGTTCCCCGAACCGCATCCGGCGCCCGACCCCGAACCCACCCCGCCGCTGCCCTCGCCGGGCCCGCGGCCGCCGGAGCCGCAACCGCCGACGCCCGGACCGGCGCCGGAGCCGGAGCCGCAACCGCCGATACCGGTACCGCCACCGGAACCACAACCCCCGGTCCCCGGACCCATCCCGGAACCACCGGGACCTTCGCCGGTGCCCGGACCGGCTCCGGATCGTCCACCGGTCCCGGATCCCGGCCACCCTGTCCCGCCACCACCACCGCTACCCCACTGATTCAACTGCGATCCGACGGGTATTCGCGGACAGTCCCTGGTCGCAGTACCGACAGAAAGGACATTCCATGGTCGCCGGAAACGACGGTCCGAATCAGCGCAATTCCACGAGTGAGCACCATTTCCCCGACGACGCGCGGACGACCCGTTCACACGCCGGAGAATCCATCGAAGACCGGCGCAACTGGCCGGGCATCATCCTGGCCGCGGTCGGCATCGTGCTGGTGGGCCTGACCCTCACCGCGGCGGGCTACGGTTTCGCCGGATGGGCGGTGGTCGCCGGGATCCTCGGCGTGATCTGCCTTGTCGCCGGCGGACTCATCGTGGTGGCCGAACATCGGCGGATCAAACTCGAAGAGGGCGCGACGCTGCGCGAACCACGTGGCCACTGATCGCCGCACTCCACGACTGTCGGCGGCCCGGGCCCGACGAGTTCACCTCGCCCGGCCAGCGACAGGGCCGGGGTGGCGCGCGAGCGCCCGCGGTGATCGACGCCCTCGGCGGCCGGCGGACGCAACCGCCCGCGGGACACCCCCCCCGGACGATATCGGCCTCCCCGAACCGGTGAAGTGCAACTCGAACCCACGATGCCGCCCCGCGGTGCCTGCTTCGGACCCACCGAAACGGTGCCGATCGAGCAGCGCCCGACCGGATCGCCGCCGGGCAACCGACCCCTATCCCCGGGCATTTCCGGGGTCGTGCCCGGGGAACGCCTGGATCGCCCGGTAGGCGACTGTCTGCGCACCGGCCACGAGATCGGTACGAATATCCCCGGCGCCACGGATACGGCGGTGAAATCGGTCCGCGTTTACGCGCTGACCTGGATATTTCGCTGATTGAGCGAGCCGGGCACGGGTAAGTGCCCAGTATGGAAATACTGGTCATCCTCCTGATAGCGATCCTGGTCGCCGCGGTGGTCGGGTACCGGTTGTGGAAGGGGCAGCGTCCGGGTGCCCTCGATTCCCCGGACAACGACGGCAATCCGCACCGCGACGACCGGTGAACTCCCCCGGCCCACTCGCCCCGGACAACGTACTCGCGTAGGCCCGGGCCCGTTACGGCGGCGGTACACCGAGCTCATCGTGTTTCGAATCCGACCGTCGCGGGCACTCCCTCTGCGGACGTGGTGCGCAGTCGCCGTGTCCGGCGCATACTCTCGACGGTCGCATGTGCTCCGGGAAACCGGTCCGGGCGTGGCGAGGTCGCGATAGCCTCGCTGCAGGCCCGGAAGGGGAGGTCGGATCCTGGAAACGTGGTGGAGCTTCGTCGTGGAACGGCGGGATCAGCTCGTCGTGGACTCCTATCTGCACGTATCGGCAGTCGTGCAGTCCCTGCTCATCGCGACGGCGGTGGCGGTTCTCGTGGGGGTGGCGGTCTACCGCAGTCCGTTCGGGTCGGCAGCCGCGACCGCCGCGGCCGGGACGATTCTCACGGTGCCCTCGTTCGCCCTGCTCGGTCTGCTCATCCCGCTGATGGGCCTGGGTGTCGCGCCGACGGTGACGGCTCTGGTGCTCTACGCACTGCTGCCCATCCTGCGCAATACGCTCATCGGCCTCTCCTCCGTCGACACCGCGGTGGTGGATGCCGCACGCGGGGTCGGGATGAACCGGCTGCGGATACTCGCCGCGATCGAACTTCCGCTGGCCTGGCCGTCGATTCTTACCGGTATGCGGGTGAGTACCCAGTTGATCATGGGCATTCTCGCGCTCGCCGCCTACGCCAAAGGTCCCGGGCTGGGCAATCTGATCTTCTCCGGGCTGGCCCGGCTCGGTAGCCCCAACGCGGTACCGCAGGCACTCACCGGCACGGTACTGATCATCGCGCTGGCCCTGGTTCTCGACGGGATCTTCGTCCTCGTCGGACGTTTCACCATTTCGAGGGGAATTCGTGACTGATTCCGAGACCCGCACCGCCCCGGCGGTGTCCGGGGTCGAGATCGTGCTCGACGCCGTGACCAAACACTATCCGGGACAACGCGATCCGGCGGTCGACGCGGTATCGATAACTGTTCCGGCCGGTGAGATCGTGGTCCTGGTCGGCCCCTCGGGCTGCGGCAAGACCACCACCATGCGGATGATCAACCGCCTGATCGAGCCCACCTCCGGCACGGTCACCATCGATGGTCGCGACGCCGCCGGAATCGACGCCGACCGGTTGCGGCGCGGGATCGGGTATTCGATCCAGCAGGCCGGCCTGTTCCCGCATATGACCGTGGCGAAGAACATCGCGACCGTTCCCGGGCTGATCGGGTGGGACCGTAAGCGGATCGCCGCCCGCACCGACGAGATGCTCGATTTGGTGGGTCTGGATCCCGGGACCTACCGGCGCCGGTATCCGCGCCAGCTCTCCGGTGGTCAGCAACAGCGGGTGGGCGTCGCGCGGGCGTTGGCGGCCGATCCGCCGATCCTGCTGATGGACGAACCGTTCGGCGCGGTGGATCCGATCACCCGCGCGCTGCTCCAGGACGAACTGTTGGGTCTGCAGGCCGAACTCGGGAAGACGATCGTCTTCGTCACCCACGATTTCAACGAAGCGGTGAAACTCGGCGACCGGATCGCGGTCCTGGGCGACCGGTCCCGGATCCTGCAGTACGACCGGCCCGCCGCGATCCTGGCCGATCCGGCCGACGACACCGTGGCCGGGTTCGCCGGATCCGACGCCTCGCTCAAACAATTGACGCTGACCCGTATCCGCGAGGTGCCGCTGGGTGAATGCGCCACGGTCGCCGAGGGCGATCCGCTGGAAGCGGCACGGACCGCGGCCGCCGGGCAACCCCGGGTCCTCGTGCTGGATACCAGCGGCCGGCCGCTGCGCTGGATCGCCGCGACAGACCTCGCCCACGCCGGATCGATCACCGAGGCCCGCTCGCTACCGGTGGAGACCCTGTCCGCGGAATCGACCCTGCAGGAGGCGCTGGCGGCGCTGCTCGGCGATCGGAACGCGACCGCGGTGGTCACCGGGACGCGCGGCGAGTACACGGGTCTGGTCACGATCGACACCCTCGTCGGTCATCTGGCTGCGCTGCGTACAGCGAACGAAGCAGGCGAGGGCGCCGCCGCGGATGTGCCGGCATGACCGCCGCCCTGACCGCGGGAGTGCCGGGAAAGCGGTCCGCGCAGTGGCGGGCCGAGCGCCTGCGGCTCCTGGTGCAACCGGTACTCGTCCTGGTGCTCACCGCGAGTGTCCTGGTCTGGGCGTTCCGCCGTGACCTCACCGTCACCCAGCAGGAAAGCCTCAACCCGGGCAATATCGCCGCCGTCACCTGGCAGCACATCCTGATCACCGCCACGGTGGTACTGCTCGTGGTCGTGGTCGGGGTACCGCTGGGCACCGTGCTCAGCCGGCCCGGATACCGTCGGCTCGCACCGTTGTTTGTCGGTATCGCCAATATCGGTGCCGCCGCACCGGCGATCGGGTTGATCGTGCTCTTCTATCTCCTCACCCGGACCACGGGTTTCTGGATCGGGGTGGCGCCGATCGCGTTCTATTCGCTGCTACCGGTACTGCGCAACACCATCCTGGGCTTCCAGGAGGTGGATCCGCTGCTGGTGGACGCCGGGCGCGGACAGGGCATGTCGGCGACGACCGTGCTGCGCCGCATCGAATTCCCGCTCGCTGTCCCCTACATCCTGGCCGGGTTGCGTACCTCACTGGTGCTGGCCGTGGGCACCGCGACACTGTCCTTCCTGGTCAGCGCGGGCGGCCTGGGAATCCTCATCGATACCGGATACAAGCTGCGCGACAATGTCACGCTGGTGGTCGGCGCGGTCCTGGCGGTCGCGCTGGCGCTGCTGGTGGACTGGCTGGGCGCGGTCGCCGAACAGTTCCTCGGCCCGCAGGGGTTGAAATGAGAGCCGCCCGATCACCACGACTGCTGCTCCTGGCCGCGGTACTGCTACTGGCCGGATGCGGTCTGCAGGCCGGTAGTGCGGTGCCGCTACAGGTGGGGCCGGGCAGTATCCGTCCGGTGCCCGAGCTCGCGGGTGTGCCGATCACGGTGGGGTCCAAGGATTTCACCGAACAGAACACCCTCGGCTACATCATCGAATTCGCCCTGGTCGCCGCGGGCGCCGAGGTCCGCGATCTGACGAATATCCAGGGTTCCAACAGCCTGCGTGACGCCCAGGTCGACGGGCAGATCGATATCGCCTACGACTACACGGGTACAGGCTGGGTCAATTACCTCGGCAACGAGAATCCGGTACCGGACGAACAGGGCCAGTTCGAGGCGGTCCGCGACGCCGACCTCGCGGCGCACGGCATGGTGTGGACGGCGATGGCGCCCATGAACAACACCTATGCGCTGGCGACTGCGCGCCGCACCGCCGAACGCACCGGCACCTGGACTCTCTCCGACTACGCGGACCTCGTCGCCACCGACCCCGCCGCGGCGAGTATCTGTGTCGGTACCGAGTTCAATGTGCGTCAGGACGGGTTTCCCGGGGTGACGCGGGCTTACGGGATCGACAGCGACCGGGTGCCCAAACGTATCGTCCAGGATGCGGTCGTCTACCAGGCGACCGCCGACGCGACGCAATGCGGATTCGGCTCGGTCGCGGCCACCGACGGCCGCATTCCCGGTCTGGACCTGGTCCTGCTGCGTGACGACCGCTCCTTCTTCCCCAAGTACAATGCTGCGCTGGTGATGCGCGCGGATTTCGCCCGGGCGCATCCGCGGGTCGCCGAGATCATGGCACCCGTCTCGCGGTTGCTGACCAACGAGTCGATCACCGAACTGAACCGGCAGGTCGATGTCGACGGCCGCGAACCCGCGGCGGTGGCTCGCGACTGGATGATCGCGCAAGGGTTCGTCACCGAGGAGTAGGACAGCCGGACAAGGAGATGGTGGATGGTAGCCCCGGACGGTCCGAAGCTTCCCTCACCCGCTCCGGCCCGATCGGTGTTGTTCGGTCTGCCGCCGGCCGGACGGCGACTACCCGGCGCGGCACGCGCGGCCCTGGCGTTCGGCGCACCGGCCCTGATCGCGGTATCCCTCGGCCACGAACAGCAGGGCCTGATGGCCGCGACCGGTGCGCTGGCGGTGATCTTCGGGGAAGGCCAGGTCTACCGCCGCCGGTGGCGCGTCATCGGCGCCGCCGCGGCATCGCTGACGATCTCGGCGTTGGCCGGCGGGCTGGCCGGGGAACTGATCCACCAGCGGCTCGACGCGGGCGGCTCGCACTGGTGGCAGTTGCTGATCGTGCTCTTGATGTCGGCGGTCGCGGTGACCGGGACATTCGTGAACTCGGCGCTGCGCATGGGGCCCCCGGGCGGGTTCTTCTTCGTGCTGGCCGCCGGTGTCGGCGCGCTGATCGTGGGGCACGGCGTGCCACCCGGCCAGGTGGCGCTGTGGACGGCGCTCGGCGGGGTCAGCGCGCTGCTGGTGGGGATGTCGGGGGCACTGACGGGAGCGCACACGCCGGAAGAGCGCGCGGTGGGCGCCGCGGTCGACGCAGTGCGCGACTACGCCGCGCTCGACACCCTGGCCGGGGACCGGGTGGACGCACGCTACGCGACCGCGATGAAAGTGCAGACGGCGTGGGCGCTGCTCGACGATGCCCGGCGCACCGGAGACGACCGGCTCGCCGCCACGCTCACAGGTGCCCAGCGGCTCTTCGCCGAGGCGCTGCACCGCAACGGGTCCGGCAACGACGAATCCGATCTACTCTTCGATACCGGCCGTCCCGCGCCGACACCGCGACCGTCGGTGCGCTACCGGATCCTGCGGTCGCTGTCACCGGACAGTCATGCGGTGGTCTCGGCGAATCGGATCGGCCTCGCCGCGGTCCTCGCCGGGTGTTCGGCGGTGGCACTGGATCTCGGCCGGCCGGACTGGGCGGTACTCACTGTCACGGTCCTGCTGCATCAGGGTCCGGACCGGGTGCGCGGCACGTACCGCGGAGTGCACCGGATCGGCGGCACCGCGCTGGGGTTGGCGCTGTTCGCGGCGCTGTACGCGCTGGAGCCCCGGAGCTGGGCGCTGGTGCTGATCCTGATGACCCTGCAGTTCGCGATCGAGATGTTCGTCGCCCGCAACTACGGTCTCGCGGTCGTCTTCATCACGCCGCTGGCGCTGCTGATCGGTGGCGGCGGACAGTACAGCGATATGTTCCCGGTGCTGCGCGACCGGCTGCTCGAGAGCGTCATCGGGGTGGCGATCGGACTGACCGCGCTGTGGGCGGTCGACCGCCGCGCCCATCGGCGGGTGCTGCTGCGCAACGATCAGCGGGTACTCGAAGTCCTCGGTCACCTCCTGCGCCGGATCGCACCGGGACCGATCCAGCACGATCGCCCGCCGACCCCTCGGCGCGAGGCGCCGGATCCGCGGCACACCACGGTATCGAACCCGCCATCGGATCCACTACACGAAGCGCTACCCGAGATGCGGATGCTGCGACGGGAACTGGAATTCGAACTGATGGGTTCCACCCTCGGTGCGATCGATGCCGCCCACAACGAACCAGAATGGGCAGGTGCGCATTGGACCCGCCACCAGCGTATCCGCCGACTCGGCCACGAGGTGCTCGCCGCGACCCGGCAGGCCCCGGAACAGCTACCCGGCGATACCGCACAGCTGGGTCGCTGGTCCCGCAGCCTCGCCGAACTGGCCTAGCGGCGCCCGGGGGCGACGACGACGGCGCTCCCTGCACCGCACGCCCGCCGGCGACGCGATCACGCGCACCGATCGGCGGCCCGACACCCGAACCCGGTGCGAGCGACCGCCGGGACACCCCTACCCGGATTGCGCCGGGTTCGAGTCGGGACGGCAGGTGGTGTCGGTATCGGGGAGGGTGCCGTCCCGGAAGTAGGTGTTGACGATATCGCTCACACAGCCGCTCATACCGGCTCGGAGGACTCCGTGCACGCGGGTATCGGCCAAGGTGACCATTCGTGACGACGTCAGGTCCCGGTGCAGGGCAAGACCTTCCTGGTAGGGAGTGCGGGTGTCGCCGGTCGCCTGCAGGATGAGGGCCGGTGCCGAGTTGTGCACCGTGGTGGGCGGCTCGACGGGGTCCGGCCAGAACGCGCAGGCGGTGATGTTGTTGGCGAACGCGCCGAACACCGGTTGGGTCGCCCGCACGCTTTCGATATTGCGGTAGTACCAGGCCGGATCGCGCGGTGCGGCCTTGTCACCGCACAGGACAGCGGCCATACCCGAGGCGTTCAGCGCCACGGGGCCGCTGATCTTCGTTTTCAGCTGCTCCATATCCATCGGCAGCCCGGACACCGCATCGGCGACGAACCGCACGACGTCGGCGAGGTCGGCGTTCTTCTGTGGGCTCGACAGCAACGCCAGCAGCATCATCGGCACGGTGTGTTCGTCGATGAGATAGCCGTCGCCGAGCACCGGACGTGCGGCGGCACGTCGGATCATGTCCTCGACGAAGGCGCGGACCTGCGGTCCGCTGTCACCGAAGTGATAGTCGGCGTCGCGGTCGGCGGCCCAGATCGCCCAGTCGTCGAGCGCGGCCTCGTTGACCGCGCCCATGTCCTGGTAGGTGCCGATCCAGTAACGGTCCGGGGCGATGGCACTGTCCAACACCATCCGGTCACTGCGCTGGGGGAACATCTGCGCGTACACCGCGCCCAGGTAGGTGCCGTAGGAGCCGCCGTAATAGCTGAGTGCGCGCTCACCGAACGCGCTGCGGACGATATCCATGTCCCGGGCGGTATTGCGGGTGGTGATCTGGCGGGCCTTCTCGGGGTCGGGTGCCACACACGACGCCGCCAGCGCGGCGGCCAGGGTGGTGTCGCGTGCGAAACCGAAGCCGTCGAAACCGGCCGAGAACAACATGGTCGGCAGCGGCAGCGCGCAGTTCACCGGATCCGATCGGCCGATACCGCGTGGGTCCATGCCGATCAGGTCGTATCGGGCGCGGACATCCGGGGTGAGCCGCTCCTGGAGCTCGGCCATCATGCTCAGACCCGGACCGCCGGGACCGCCGGGGTTGGACAGCATGATCCCGCGGCGCCGGTCCGGGTCGGTGGCCGGGATACGCGAGATCGCCACGGTCAGCGTGCGTGCGTCCGGTCTGCTGTAGTCGAGCGGGACGGTAACGCCCGCGCACTGGGCACCGGCCTCGTCGAGCGCCGCGTCGTCGCACGGCTGCCAATCCAGCTGCTGGTGATAGAACCGCTCCAGTCCACCCGGGATGCCGTCGACCGGCTCGGCGCTCGCCGATGCCAGGGGCAGGGTGGCGAAAACAGCGACCGAGACGACCCCCGGCACGAGCCGTCGGAGTCGGCGACGGCTCGTGCGGTAACGGCGGTACGCACTCTTCATCATCACGGCCGGCACCTCTCATTCGGTGAGCTTTCGATCGGCCAGGAGCGATTGCAATCGTTATGTTATCGTGTGGCGAGTCGTTACGCTATCGTGATCTTGACCCAGGAATGGTAGAGCCGGTCGATGCGGGCCCGGAGTGCTTGCGCGTCGGAAATCCGAATGCGGGAGATGTGATGGAATCCGGGCTGACATTTGCGAGAAATCCGAGAAATTCGTGCCGGACAACACGTTCGGTTACCGACACATCCGGCCTGCCGGCCGCCGGTGCCCGCCGGAAACCGGCGAAATCCCGGCGGATCGGCCGACTGTGGCTCGCGCTCTGCACGCTCGCCGCGATCACCCTGCCGGCGATGATGTCCATGCCGGTCGCGCAGGCCACGGTGCCGCCGCCGGGTGAGGACCCCTTCTACGCCGCGCCCGCCGATCTCGCCGCACATCCGAACGGCGCGATGCTCGGGGCCCGGACGATCACGCCACTCGGCCTGCCGGTACCGGTACAGGCGTGGCAATTGCGTTATCGCACAACCGATTCCGACAACAATCCGCAACTGAACATGACGACGGTGCTGGTCCCACCGGTACCCTCGAACGGGCCACGCCCGGTGTTGTCCTATCAGGTACCCGAGAACAGTCTCGACACCAGATGTGCGCCGTCGTTCACGCTGCGCGGCGGACGCAACACCGATATCGCGGCCGTCGCGCAGGATGTGCCGTTCATCGCCGACGCGCTGATGCGCGGCTGGGCCGTCGTGGTCAGCGATTACGAAGGCCCACAATCGCGGCTCTTCGACGGGGTGAGCTCCGGGCGTGGAGTCCTGGACGGAATTCGCGCCGCGCGATCCTTCGCCGCGGCCGGGATAGACGCCGCGAGCCCGATCGGCGCCTGGGGCTACTCGGCCGGCGCCTTCGCCACACTGTGGGCCACCCAGCTGCGTGCGGAATACGCACCGGATGTGCGGTTCGTCGGCACCAGCGCCGGTGGAGTTCCCACCGATATCCCGACCATGGCCGAACGTGCCGACGGCGAAGCGGGAGCGATGCTGATCCTGCTCGGGCTGGCCCGCAACGAACCCGATTCCCGGCTGGCCGACCTCCTGAACGACCAGGGACGCAATGCGTTGCGCGCCGCGGACACCTCCTCCTGCGGTGCGGATCTGGCGCAGAAGTTCCCGGACCCCCACATGGACAATTTCGCCACGGTCCCGAACCTGCCGGCCCAGCCCGCCTTCCGCAGCGCGGCCGCACCCAACGAGCTCGGCGGCACCACCCCCGACACGCCACTGTATCTGTACCACAGTGTCTCCGACGAGAAGATCCCCGTCGCCGGCTACACCGCCCTCGTCGATACCTACTGCGCGCAGGGCGCGACCCTCACCGCGACCCACTCGCTGTTTCCGGGCCATATGGGAGCCGCCGCGGGTGAGGCCGCCGGCGGCATGAACTTCCTCGCCGACCGCTTCGCCGGCACCCCGCCCGCTCCGGGCTGCCAGGTGTCCTAGTCGGGTTGTCCGGTTGTTCATCGGGCCGGCCTCAGCCGGGCCCCTCCGCCGGACCGGAATCCAGTAGGAACGGCAGCAGGAAATCGCGCAGCAGGGCGCGTTCCTCGTCCTCGGTCGCCGGTGGCAGCGTCAGCAGCGAGATCATCACCCGGACCGCCCACCGGCCCAGCCGGTCCGCCGCCGCGCCGGGCAGATCGGGACGCAACCGCGCCACGAATACCGCGACCAGTTCGTCGATCACCTCCGACGAATCCGACAGCCGCGCCACGATTCCCACGTTGGCCGGTTCGAACCACACGGCCAGATGCGGAGTCTTGCGGGCTTCGGCCAAGGTCGCGGTCATTCCGTCGAGCAGGAGTCCGGCGCGGTCCGGGCCGTCCAGCGGCCGGTCGCGCCAGACCCGCGCGAGGAGCCCGGTGGCTTCCCGGCCGGCGAAGGCCACGTACAGCGCCTGCCGGTTCGGGAAATAGCGGTACAGCGTAGCCCGGGAACATCCCGCCGCCTCGGCGACCTCGGCCATGCCGACCGTCCCGGCACCCTTGTCGATGACCAGCGCGCGGACCGCGTCGAGGATCCGTTCGCCGGCCAGTTCGACCCGGCCACCGGCCAGCCAGTCACCGGTCATCGCGGGCCCTGGCGGCAGCCGGACGGTCGCGCCCGGCGATCACGGCGCGCACCGGAACGGGACACTGATCGGCCGCCGGACGTACGGCCCGGGCGCGTAACGAACAGCGTCGATATCGACGCGGTAGTCCGGGAAACGATCCAGCAGTTCCTCCAGCGCCACCCGCGCCTGCATCCGGGCCGCCGCCGCGCCCAGGCAGTGGTGGGGGCCGTGCCCGAAGGTCATGATGCGCTGCGGGTTCCGTTCGATGTCCAGTTCGGCGGCATCGGCGCCGAAGACCCGTTCGTCGCGATTCGCCGAGCCGTACACGAGCAGCACTTTACGGCCCGCGGGAATTGTCACGCCGTCCAGCTCCACGGGACCTGTACTGGTGCGGGCCAGGCCCTGTACGGGAGAGGTGAGCCGGGCGAACTCCTCGATCGCGACCCGGATGCCCGCGGGATCGGCGGCCAGCGCCGCGCGCTGCTCGGGATACTGCTGCAGCAGCTGCACCGCGCCACCCAGCAGGCCTGTCGTGGTGTCGTTACCGCCGGCGACCATGGTCCAGGTGTAGGCCAGGATCTGCACGAGACCGTCGATATCGGTGTCGTCGGCGCCGATTCCGGCCTGGACCAGCAGCGATACCGTATCGTCGCCCGGGTCGGTGCGGCGGCGCGCGATGAGTTCGGCGAAATAGCCCAGCATCTCCATCGACGCGGCCTGGGCGTCGGCCGTGCGCTGGGTACTGGCGGCGACCACCGCATCGGTCCAGCCGTCGAAGCGGGAGCGGTCCTCCTCCGGGACCCCGAGATAGTAGGCGACCACCATCGTCGGCAGGGGTTTGAACAGGTCGGCCACGATATCGCCGCCGCCCTGCTCGGCCAGCCGGTCCAGCCGTTGCCGGACGTACCGGCGCACCACCGGTTCCACTTCGGCGACCTGGCGCGGGGTGAAACCGCGCGCGACCAGTTTGCGGAAATCGGTGTGTTCGGGCGGATCCTGCATCACCATCGGCGGGTTTCCGGTGAGCCCGATCTGCTCGAGTTCGCCGTATTCCACCGTCAAACCCTGGCCCGAGGAGAAGGTGCCGGTGTCGCGCGCGGCCGCGTACACATGTTCATGCCGGGTGAGCACCCAGTAGTCGTTCTCCGGACGATCGGCGGGCACCGCGCGGTGTACCGGATCGTGGTCCCGCAGTGCGGTGTACATGGACCACGGATCGCGCCATGTCTCGCCGGAGCGCAATTCGAAGCGAGCTCGGCCCTGATACGTTTCTGCCACCATGTTTCGACAATAAGACAGTTCTAACATTATGTCTTACGATTCGGCGAATCCGGGCGCGGCGGTTCCCCACGCTCGAGCGGTACGCGCGAAGTCTCGTAGGCTCGGCGACCATGAGCGTTGTCCGGTCGATCCTGCTGTTCGCCCTCGCCGCCCTCGCCGAGATCGGCGGCGCCTGGCTGGTGTGGCAGGGTGTCCGCGAACATCGCGGCTGGGCCTGGATCGGCGCCGGAGTCGTGGCGCTGGGCGTGTACGGATTCGTCGCCACCCTGCAGCCCGATGCGAACTTCGGCCGTATCCTCGCGGCGTACGGCGGCGTCTTCGTCGCCGGCTCTCTCCTCTGGGGGATGACCCTCGACGGTTTCCGGCCGGACCGCTGGGATATCACGGGCGCGCTGCTGTGCCTGGCCGGAGTCGCCCTGATCATGTACGCACCGCGCGATATCGCCGCCCGGTGACCGACGGAATCGGCCTCGACGCCGGATCACGGGAAAGCCCGTCACGGCCCCCGCCCACACGGCATCATTGGACTCAGCCCGAACATAACGGTGGCCTTTTGCACCCGGCCACCCCTAGCGTGAACGGGCCGCAGCGAGGTATCGGGCCGCGGCCGACCGGAAAGCGTGCTGCCCGAGGCGGATTCGCCGGCTCCGGAGTGATCTGCCGTCCCCTACCCACAGGAGAGTTACCGAGATGACCGAACCCACCCCGCCGGCCGACCCGTCCGCCGGTTGGAGCTTCGAGACCAAGCAGATCCATGTCGGCCAGGACCCCGACGCGAGCACCAACGCCCGGGCCCTCCCGATCTACCAGACCACCTCCTACACCTTCCGCGACACCGCGCACGCCGCGGCGCTGTTCGGACTGGCCGAGCCGGGCAATATCTACACCCGGATCATGAACCCGACCCAGGACGCGGTGGAACAGCGGATCGCGGCACTCGAAGGCGGCGTGGCGGCACTGCTGCTGTCCTCGGGACAGGCGGCGGAGACGCTGGCGATCCTGAACATCGCGGGCGCCGGTGACCACATCGTCTCCAGCCCCCGGCTGTACGGCGGCACCTACAACCTCTTCCATTACACGCTGCCCAAGCTCGGCATCGAGGTCTCCTTCGTCGACGACCCCGACGATCTCGATCAGTGGCGTGCTGCCGTCCGGCCCAACACCAAGGCCTTCTACGGCGAGACCGTCTCCAATCCGCAGAACCACATCTTCGATATCAGCGGTATCGCCGACGCCGCGCATACCGCGGGCGTTCCGCTGATCGTGGACAACACGGTCGCGACCCCGTATCTGATCCAGCCGCTGGCGCACGGCGCCGATATCGTCGTCCACTCCGCGACGAAGTACCTCGGCGGCCACGGTGCGGCCATCGCCGGCGTGATCGTCGACGGCGGCACCTTCGACTGGACGGTCCGCGGCGCGGACGGCCCCCGGTTCCCGGGCTTCACCGAACCCGACCCCAGCTACCACGGCGCGGTGTTCGCCGATCTCGGCGCCCCGGCCTACGCGCTCAAGGCCCGGGTGCAGTTGCTGCGCGATCTCGGCACCGCGATCGCGCCGTTCAACGCCTTCCTGATCAGCCAGGGCCTGGAGACGCTGAGCCTGCGGGTGGAGCGCCATGTGCGGAACGCGCAGGCGGTCGCCGAGTTCCTCACCGAACAGCCGACGGTCACCTCGGTGTCGTACGCGGGCCTGCCGTCCTCGCCCTGGTACGAGCGGGGTAAGCAGCTCGCGCCCAAGGGAACCGGCGCGGTGGTCGGCTTCGAACTGGCCGGTGGCGTCGACGCGGGTAAGAAGTTCGTGGACGCGCTCTCGCTGCACAGTCACGTCGCCAATATCGGCGATGTGCGTTCGCTGGTCATCCATCCCGCGTCGACCACGCATTCCCAGCTCACCCCGGACGAGCAGCTGAGCTCCGGGGTCACCCCGGGCCTGGTGCGCTTGGCCGTGGGCATCGAGGGTATCGACGATATCCTCGCCGATCTGCGCGCCGGCTTCGCCGCCGTGGAGGGCTGACCTCCGTCCGGCCGCGCACGCACAGAAGCCGGATCCGCCGTCGGGCGGGTCCGGCTTCTTTGTCGTCCCTATCCGCCACCCCGGCTCGATCGATCGCGTAACGAGTTCTGATAGCAGAACGATCTCGTAGTGATCTACAACACATAACAACGAGTCGAAGGGGTACCTATGAAGAGAGCCGCCGTATGCGCGCTCGTACTGTCCACCGCGGTACTGGGCGGTTGCGGGATACCGCGGTCCGAGGCGGAGTCGCGTACCCCGGTCCCCGCTCCGGTGCCGGTCGAGATCACCAGCGTCGATCTGACCGAACCGGCCGCGACACCGCGGCCGGTCGCGACCGAGACCGCGCCGCCCGCCGCGGATATCTCCACCCGGGTGCCGATGCCCGCGGTGGTCTGCATGAATCTGCAGGCGGCGCAGGATCTGATCCAGACGGCGGGCGTGTTCTACTCGCGCAGCGAGGATGCCACCGGTCAGGGCCGCAAACAGGTGGTGGACCGCAACTGGGTCGTGGTGGCGCAGACGCCCGCGGCCGGGGCGCTCATCGGTGAAGGTGACGCGGTGCTGTCGGTGGTGAAGGTCGGCGAACCGACCGACTGCTACTGACCGCCCGCGCGCGTCCGGCCGGCCGTGGGATCGGACGGCCGGACGCGCGGGCCCGGCTCAGATCGGGACGCAGGGGGTCCCCGACGAATACACGTGCAGTACGCAGCGCACCGCCAGGATCACGGCCTGGATGAGCTCGATCGGGTGATAAGCGAACGGGTGCATCGACAATCCTCCGTTGTGCGGGCCGAAGCGGATCCGATGGGGGGTGGTCCGTACGCGATCTCCTACAGCGTGCTCTCTCGGTCCGTGTCGCGCACCGATTCCGGCGCACGCGCCCACATACACTTTCCGACGGCCGCACCTCCATCCCAGGTGAGCACAGCCGTACAACCAGCGGCGACAGGCGTCACATCGACCGGACGACACCCGCAAGGAACCCGTCAACGCGGGCAAGGAGCCCGTAAAGGACCCGTCAACGTCCCCGGCCACCGGACGATGCGGCTCGTACTTTCGATCCGCGGCAGCAGCGGCCGACCGGCCGCGCGGTGCTGCCCATGTTTTTCGGAAACGGAGGCGAGAGTGTCGATCCTGGCCTATCTCCTGGTCACGGTCGCGGTATTCGGTGTACTCGGATTCGTACAGCGGATGGTGGAGCGATTGTGAACGTCGTCAATGCCGTGGGACTCGTCCTGGCCCTAGCGGTGACCGCGTTCCTCGTGGCCGCCCTGCTGTTTCCCGAGAGGTTCTGAGTGAGTACCACCACCGCGGGGATCCTGTTCCTCGCCGCCCTGGTGATCGCGTTGGCGCTGGTGCACGTTCCGCTCGGCGACTACATGTACCGCGTCTACACCCGCACCGGACATGCCCGTATAGAACGAGGAATCTATCGGCTGATCGGCGCCGACCCCGACCGGGAACAGACCTGGGGCGGTTATGCCCGCAGCGCACTGGCCTTCTCGGCGATCAGCGTGATCTTCCTGTTCCTGTTGTTGCTCGTCCAGGACAAGCTGCCGTTGGTCCCGGCCGATCCCGGTACACCGATGACCGCGGGGCTGGCCTGGAACACCGCGGTCAGCTTCGTCACCAACACCAACTGGCAGAACTACGCCGGTGAGTCCACCCTCGGGCATCTGGCCCAGGCCGCGGGGCTGTCGGTGCAGAACTTCGTCTCCGCCGCGGTGGGAATGGCCGTCGCGATGGCCTTCGTGCGGGGATTCGTGCGGTCGCGCACCGGCACGCTCGGCAATTTCTGGGTCGATCTGGTGCGCGGCGCCCTCCGCATCCTGCTGCCGCTCGCCGTGGTCTCGGCTGTCGCGCTCATCGCGGGCGGGGTGATCCAGAACCTACATCTGCACGATCAGGTGGTGACGACCCTCGGCGGCGCCGAACAGACCCTGCCCGGTGGGCCGGTCGCGAGTCAGGAAGCCATCAAGAACCTGGGCACCAACGGTGGTGGTTTCTTCAATGCCAATGCCGCGCACCCGTTCGAGAACCCGGCCACGTGGACCAACTGGCTGGAGATATTCCTGCTGATGGTGATCGCCTTCTCGCTGCCCCGCACTTTCGGGCGCATGGTCGGCAGCCCGAAGCAGGGCTACGCCGTCACCGCCGTCATGGGCGTCCTGGCGCTCATCAGCATCGGGCTGGTCAACCTGTTCCAGCTCCAGCACCACGGCACCGTGCCCGCCGCGGTCGGCGCGGCGTCGGAAGGGGTGGAACAGCGCTTCGGCGTGGCGAATTCGGCGACCTTCGCGGCAGCCACCACGCTGACCTCCACCGGTGCCGTCGATTCCGCACACGATTCCTACACCAGCCTCGGCGGCATGTTGCTCATGTTCGATATGCAGCTCGGCGAGGTCGCACCGGGCGGTGTGGGGTCCGGGCTGTACGGCCTGCTCATCCTGGCGGTGATCACCGTGTTCGTGGCCGGGCTCATGGTAGGGCGCACCCCGGAATACCTCGGTAAGAAGATCACCCCCCGCGAGATCAAACTCGCTGCCGGTTATTTCCTCGTCACACCGGTGATCGTGCTGACCGGTACCGCGATCGCCATGGCCATGCCCGGACAACGCGCCGCCATGCTGAATTCCGGGCCGCACGGTCTCTCCGAGGTGCTCTACGCGTTCACCTCGGCCGCCAACAACAACGGGTCGGCGTTCGGCGGGCTGACCGGCAATACCGAATGGTTCAACACCGCGCTCGGTCTGGCCATGCTCCTGGGCCGCTTCCTGCCGCTGATCCTGGTACTGGGCCTGGCCGGTTCGTTCGCCCGGCAGGGCCGCACACCCGCCTCCGAGGGAACGCTGCCCACCCATCGACCGCAGTTCGTCGGCCTGGTCGTCGGCGTGACTCTGATCCTGGTCGCTCTCACCTTCCTGCCCGCGCTGGCGCTCGGGCCGCTCGCCGAAGGAATCCATTGATGTCCGCTCCCGTTCTCGAATCTCCCGGCGCACCGGGTGAATCCGCCGAAAGGAACAAGCGCGTCCGCGGGGGTCTGCTCGATCCCCGGATGTTGCTGATCTCGCTCCCGCAGGCACTGCGCAAGCTCGACCCCCGGACCCTGTGGCGCAATCCGGTGATGTTCATCGTCGAGATCGGCGCCGTCTGGTCCACGGTGCTCGCGATCGCGGAGCCGAGCTTCTTCGCCTGGGCGATCGTGGTGTGGCTGTGGCTGACCGTGGTGTTCGCCGATCTGGCCGAAGCGGTCGCCGAAGGCCGCGGCAAGGCACAGGCCGACACCCTGCGCAAGGCCAAGGCCGATACCGTCGCCCGGCGGTTGCACGACTGGTCGCCGGGCGCGACCGGTGTCGAGGAGGCGGTTCCGGCGCCCGATCTGCGCCGCGGCGATCACGTCGTGGTGGAGGCAGGACAGGTGATCCCCGGCGACGGCGATGTGGTCGAGGGCATCGCCTCGGTGGACGAATCGGCCATCACCGGCGAATCGGCACCGGTGATCCGGGAATCCGGTGGCGACCGGTCCGCGGTGACCGGTGGTACGACGGTGCTGTCGGACCGGATCGTGGTACGGATCACCCAGGAGCCGGGACAGAGCTTCATCGACAAGATGATCGCGCTGGTGGAGGGCGCGGCCCGGCAGAAGACGCCCAACGAGATCGCGCTGAATATCCTGCTCGCGGCGCTGACCATCATTTTCGTGGTGGCGGTGGTGACCCTGCAGCCGCTGGCGATCTTCTCGAAGGCGAACAACCCCGGCGTACCCGACGGCCTGGCACTGGGCACCCACGGTGTCACCGGGATCGTGCTGGTCTCGCTGCTGGTGTGCCTGATCCCGACGACGATCGGCGCATTGCTGTCGGCGATCGGTATCGCGGGAATGGACCGGCTGGTACAGCGCAATGTGCTGGCCATGTCGGGTCGCGCGGTGGAGGCGTCCGGGGATGTGAACACCCTGCTGCTCGACAAGACCGGCACCATCACGCTCGGTAACCGGCAGGCCGCGGCCTTCCTTCCGCTCACCGGGGTGGACGACGCGCAACTGGCCGACGCGGCGCAGCTGTCGAGTCTGGCCGACGAGACCCCCGAGGGACGTTCCATCGTCGTGTACGCCAAACAGGTACACGGGCTACGCGAACGCACACCGGGCGAACTGACCCACGCGCAGTGGGTGCCGTTCACCGCGGCCACCCGGATGTCCGGCGTGGACGTGGACGGGCACCAGTTGCGCAAGGGAGCGGCCAATTCGGTCGCCGAATGGATCCGCAGCCAGGGTGGTTCCGTACCCACCGAACTCGGCTCCGTCGTCGACGGGATCTCGGCGGCGGGCGGTACCCCGCTGGCGGTCGGCGAGATCCGGGACGGCGACGCCCGGGTACTCGGTGTCATCCACCTCAAGGATGTGGTGAAACAGGGGATGCGCGAGCGGTTCGCGGAAATGCGCCGCATGGGTATCCGCACCGTCATGATCACCGGCGACAATCCGCTCACCGCGCGGGCGATCGCCGACGAGGCCGGGGTCGACGATTTCCTCGCCGAGGCCACCCCGGAGGACAAACTCGCGCTGATCCGGCGGGAACAGGAGGGCGGCCGGCTGGTCGCGATGACCGGCGACGGCACCAACGATGCTCCCGCGCTGGCCCAGGCCGATGTCGGGGTGGCGATGAACACCGGTACCTCGGCGGCCAAAGAGGCCGGGAACATGGTGGATCTGGATTCCGACCCGACCAAGCTGATCGAAATCGTCGAGATCGGTAAACAGCTGCTCATCACGCGCGGAGCGCTGACCACCTTCTCGATCGCCAACGATATCGCCAAGTACTTCGCGATCATCCCGGCGCTGTTCGTCGGCCTGTTCCCGGGACTGGACCTGTTGAACATCATGCGGCTGGCCAGCCCGCAGTCGGCGATCCTGTCGGCGGTGATCTTCAACGCGCTGGTCATCGTCGCGCTCATCCCGCTGGCACTGCGCGGGGTGCAATACACCCCGAGCAGCGCCTCGAGTCTGCTGAGCCGCAACCTGTCGGTCTACGGGCTGGGCGGGATCATCGCGCCGTTCCTCGGAATCAAACTCATCGATCTGTTCGTCCGATACCTCCCCGGGATGTCCTGAAATGTCTCTGAGCGATCTGATCCGGCAGCATCTCGCGGCACTGCGCGCGCTACTGGTGCTCACCGTGGTGACCGGCCTGCTCTATCCGGCCGGTATCTGGGCGGTGGGTCAACTGCCCGGACTGCACGACAAAGCGAACGGTTCGATCATCGAGTCCGGCGGCCGGGCGGTGGGCAGCGCACTGATCGGCCAGTCGTTCACCGACGCCGACGGTGCGCCGATCGCCTGGTATTTCCAGGGCCGACCCTCCTCCGCGGGGGACGGCTACGACGGGCTCGCCTCCGGCCCGAGCAATCTCGGCCCGGAGGACATCGTCGACACCCCCGCCGATCCCGCTCTGCCGGCCGCGAGTTCGGACCCGGAAGCAGCCGGTTTCGCACCGAGCCTGCTCACCCAGGTCTGCACCCGCAGCCGGGAGATCGGCATCCGCGAAGGTGTGGACGGCGCGCGGCCGTTCTGCACTCCCGGCGGTGTCGGGGCGGTGCTCTCGGTGATCGGGACCTTCCACCACGACGGCACGGTGACCCCGTCGCGAGTGGTGAGCGTCAACGAACCCTGCCCGGCCGGGCGCGCGGCGCCGTCGGTGTTCCTGGCCGAATACCAGGGCGTGCGGGTGGAATGCGCACGCTACGGCGAGGACTACACGATCGGCCGGATCGTGCCGATCCCCGGCGACGCCCCCGGCGTCCCGGCCGTGCCGGCCGACGCGGTCACCGGCAGCGGAAGCGGACTGGACCCGGATATCTCGCCCGCCTACGCCGCGATTCAGGTGAACCGGGTCGCCGCGGCCCGGGGTATCGACCCGGCGGTGGTGCGGGACGCCGTCGCCGCGCACACCGCCGGCCGCGGCTTCGGTTTCCTCGGCGAGCCGCGGGTGAACGTGCTCGAGCTCAACCTGGATCTGGACGGCCGCTATCCGGCACCGGCCGCTGCGGGCGGCGAGTGACCCGTGCACGGTGACATGATTCGGAAGTGAGCACCACACACGACCGCACCCCGGGTGAGCTGCGCATCTATCTCGGCGCGGCCCCCGGGGTCGGGAAAACGTACGCGATGCTGGGCGAGGCGCATCGCCGGCTGGGCCGCGGCCAGGATGTGGTGGCCGCCATCGTCGAGACCCACGGGCGCGCGCAGACCGCGGAACTGCTCGAGGGAATAGAGCAGCTACCCCGGATCGCGATCCCGTACCGCGGGACGGTGCAGTACGAGCTGGATGTGGACGCGGTCCTGCGCCGACGGCCGGAACTGGTGCTGGTGGACGAGCTCGCGCACACCAACACTCCGGGCAGCCGTAACCGGAAGCGCTACCAAGATGTGCAGGAACTGATCGCGGCCGGGATCGATGTGGTGTCCACGGTCAATATCCAGCACCTCGAGGGCCTCAACGATGTGGTCGAGCAGATCACCGGCGTCGTCCAGCGCGAGACCGTGCCGGACGCGGTGGTCCGGGCCGCCGACCAGATCGAGCTGGTGGACATCACCCCGGAAGCACTGCAGCGGCGGATCAGCCACGGCAATGTGTACGCCGCCGACAAGGCCGACGCCGCACTCGCCCACTACTTCCGGCGCGGTAACCTCACCGCCCTGCGCGAACTGGCGCTGCTCTGGCTGGCCGACCAGGTGGACGCCGCGCTGGCGAAATACCGGGCCGACCATCGGATCACCGCGACCTGGGAGGCCCGGGAGCGGGTGGTCGTGGCGGTCACCGGCGGCCGGGAATCGGAGACACTGGTCCGGCGGGCTGGGCGGATCGCGGCCAAATCCAGTGCCGAACTGCTCGTCGTACACGTGGTTCGCGGCGACGGGCTGACCGGTGTGGCCGCACCACAGATGGCGGCGGTCCGCGAGCTGACCGCTCACCTCGGTGCCGAATTGCACACGGTGGTCGGCGACGATGTGCCCACCGCGTTGCTCGATTTCGCCCGGACGGTCAACGCCACCCAGCTCGTACTCGGCACCTCCCGCCGCTCCCGCTGGGCGCGGATGTTCGACGAGGGTATCGGCGCGGAGGTGGTGCAGCGGTCCGGCACGATCGATGTGCACATGGTGACCCATGAGGCGGCGGGGCGGCGGCACCGGCGGCCGCGTCCCCGGATGCGCCGCCGGGCGGCCTGGGTCGCGGCGTTCGTGGTGCCCTCGGCGATCTCGGCATTGCTGGCGACCTGGCTGGACCGCTACCTCGATCTGGTGAGCGAGAGCGCGCTGTACTTCGTCGCGGTGCTGGCGGTCGCCCTGTTCGGCGGGGTGCTGCCGGCGATCGCGGCCGCGCTGCTCGCCGGGTTGCTGCTCAACATCCTGTTCACCGACCCCCGCTACAGCATCACCATCCAGGAACCCAACAACTTCCTGCCCGCGATCCTGCTGCTGGTCGTCGCGGTGGCGGTGGCGGTTCTCGTCGATACCGCCGCCCGGCGGGCCGAACAGGCCGGGAAGGCCTCGCGCGAGGCCGAACTGCTCACCCTGTTCGCGGGTTCGGTGCTGCGCGGCACGGACCTGACCGCACTGCTGGACCGATTGCGCCAGACCTACGGTCAGCGGGCCGTCACCCTGCGCCACCACACCGACGGAGTGATCGCGGCGGTGGGCGACGACCCGCCGGACCGGGCCGATGCGGCCGATACCGCGGTGGAGGTATCCGACGGTGACTACTGGCTGCTGCTGGGCGGACCGACGCTGCGGGCCCGGGACCGGCGAGTACTGGAGGCGGTCGCCAACCAGGCCGTGGGACTCGTCCGGCAACAGCAGCTCGCCGAGGAGGCCAACCAGGCCGCGGCGCTCGCCGAAGCCGACCGGTTGCGGCGGGATCTGCTCTCCGCGGTCAGCCACGATCTGCGGACCCCCCTGGCCGGCGTCAAGGCCGCCATCTCCAGTCTGCGCTCCGACGATGTGGAGTTCTCCCCCGAGGACCGCGCCGAACTCATGGCCACCGTGGAGGAGTCGGCGGATCAGCTCACCTCACTGGTCGGCAACCTCCTCGATTCGTCGCGACTGGCCGCGGGGGTCGTGCGACCGCGGTTGCGGCCGGTCTATCTGGACGAGGTCGTGCACCGGGCGCTGGTCAGCGTCGGGGTCAGTCCCCGCGGCGCCCGGCGCGGCGCCCTGGACCGGGTCACGGTGCTGGTGGGGCCCACGGCCGTCCAGGCCGATCCCGACCTGCTCGAACGCATTCTGGCCAACCTCGTGGACAATGCCCTGCGCTACGGCGCCGAATCCCCGGTGAAGGTGGACGCGACGACGGCGGACGGCCGGGTGGTGGTCCGGGTCGTCGATCACGGCCCCGGATTACCGGGTACCGATCCCGAGCGGGTCTTCGACCAGTTCCAGCAGGTCGGCGACCGCGACAACACCAGCGGATTGGGTCTCGGGCTCTCGGTGGTCCGCGGGTTCGCGCTGGCCATGGGTGGTTCGGTGACCGCCGAGCCCACGCCCGGTGGCGGGCTGACCGTGACCGTCGAGCTGGCGGATACAACCGGTATCGTCGGCGCCGACCCACTGCCTACGGAGGTGCCGTAATGAAGTCCGCGCCGGAGTCCGGGCAGGAGCCGGGCCCGCATCCGACCGTTCTCGTGGTCGACGACGAACCGCAGATCCTGCGCGCCATGCGGATCAATCTGTCGGTCCGTGGCTACGAGGTGGTGACGGCGTCCACCGGGGCCGGCGCATTACGCGCCGCCACCGAACGCCGGCCGGACGCGGTGGTCCTGGATCTGGGCCTTCCCGATATCGACGGCATCGAGGTGCTGGCGGGATTGCGCGGCTGGACGCGGGTCCCGGTGATCGTGCTCTCGGCCCGTACCGATTCGGCCGACAAGGTGGACGCGCTGGACGCCGGCGCCGACGACTACATCACCAAACCGTTCGGTATGGACGAGTTCCTGGCCCGGTTGCGCGCGGCGCTGCGGCGCGCGGCCGCTTCGGCCGAAACCGACGAGCCGGTGGTGGTGACCGATTCGTTCACCGTCGACCTTTCGGCGAAGAAGGTGATCAGGGGCGGCACCGAGGTACATCTGACCCCCACCGAATGGGGTGTGCTGGAGATGCTGGTGCGCAATCGCGGAAAACTGGTGGGCCGCACCGAACTGCTGCGTGAGGTCTGGGGCCCGGCATACCAGACCGAAACCCATTACCTGCGGGTATACCTGGCCCAGCTACGCCGGAAACTCGAGGACGACCCGTCCCACCCCCGGCATCTGCTGACCGAACCGGGTATGGGACACCGCTTCCGGCAGTGACACCCGGCGGGCTACGCCTGGTGGGGTTGCCAGGTGGCGACCGCCCGGACCGCCACTGCGCACACCACGATCATCACCGTTGCCCATCCGGGCGCATGCGGTAGCCACAGGAAATCGGCGACCATGGTCGCCGCCGCGATCACGATCGCCATCACCCTGACCCACGCGGTCCCGGCCGATCAGCGTGACCCCGACAGCCGCCGGCAGAATGCTGTAACTGAGGTGTACATATCCCCGGAGCGACGAGGTCGGGCGGTAACTATATTGCGGCGGGTCCGCCGGGTACGGATCGTCGAGCAGGGCCGAGATGCCCTGGACCACGCCCAGCACCGCGATCGCGCGGAACAGCACGCCGACCGCGGCGGCGCCGACCGCGGCGACCGACTGCCGCGTATGGGTACCTCCTGTCGCTGCGTTGCCGTCCCGGATGTGCGTAGCCGGTGCGGCACGGCCGGGCTACCGTCGCGCGGCTCACGGTGTGACGATCGGGAACTGTGGATCGGGCGCGTCCAGCAGCCCGATGAAGGTTTCCAGCAGACTCCGGTCGCCGGTGATCGTCACGCCGTCGAACCCCCTACCGCTCAACGCTTTCAGCAGTTGCTCCTTGGTGAGTGTCAGCGTGAGATCCGCGGAGCCCGCCGCGGGCGCCTCCGGTGTCGGGGCCCGGTGGGTGAGCGCACCGTTGGACAGTGTGATGCGGTGGCGGAGGTTCTCGTCGGTCAGTTCCCAGTCCATCGTGAAATCCACCGCCGCGGCCCGCAGGCCGTCGACCCGGACCGCCAGCGAATCGATGATCATGTCCAGGGTCAGCGCGGTCATCATCTCGGGGCTCGCCGAGGAGATCGGAGTCGGGCTCGGGCCCTTGCGCAACTCCTGCGCACCCGTCAGATAGAAATTGCGCCAGGTGCCGTTCTCGGCGCCGTGCCCGAGCCGGTCGTAGACCTGCGCCAGCGCTTCTGCGGCGCCGTTGTGGCCGGGTTCGGCGAAAACGGCGTGGTTGAGCAGGGTCGCCGCGAAGCGGAGGTCACCGGCATCGGCGTATTCGCCTCCCTTCGCGACCAGCGCCTCGATCCCGCCGTAGTCGGCCACGTAGCGCTGCGCGAGTTCGACCGGTGGATGCTCCCACAGATGCGCCGGATTGCCGTCGTACCAGCCCATGTACCGCTGATAGATCGCTTTGACATTGTGGCTGGTGGAGCCGTAGTAGCCGCGGTTGGCCCAGATCCGGTCGAGCGCGGGCGGGAACTCGAATCGTTCCGCGATCTCCGGCCCGGTGTACCCCTCGTTGGTGAGGCGCAGTGTCTGATCGTGCAGGTAGGCGTACATATCGCGCTGGTTCGCCAGCCACACGGTCCAGTTCTCCCGGCCCCAGGTGGGCCAGTGGTGCGAGGCGAACGCGACATCGGCCTTGTCGCCGAACCGGGCGATGGCCTCGTCGAGATACCGGGCCCAGACGCGGGAATCGCGGACCAACGCGCCGCGCAGCGTGAGCACATTGTGCATATTGTGGGTCGCGTTCTCGGCCATACAGAGGGCGCGATGGTCGGGGAACAGGAAATTCATCTCGGCCGGGGCCTCGGTCCCCGGGGTGAGTTGGAAGACCATCCGAACGCCGTCGATCTCCTCTTCCTGGCCCGTATGCGTGATGTCGACGGTGGGCGGGATCAGCGTGATGGTGCCGGTGGAGGTCGTCATACCCAATCCGGCACCGATCTGGCCATCCGGTGCCTTCGGCAGCACCGCCCCGTACATGAAGACGGCCCGGCGGTTCATGGCATTGCCGGCGTAGACGTTCTCACTCACCGCGTGTTCCAGGAATCCGGCGGGCGCCAGGATGGGCACCTCGGGATGGCCCACCGGCACCGCGGCCCGCGCCCCCGCGAAATGGTCCGCGTGCGAATGGGTGTAGATCATGCCGGTGACCGGCCGGTCACCGCGTTGCGCGCGGTACAGCGCCAGACCCGCGGTGGCGGTCTCCACCGACAGCAGCGGGTCGATCACGATGACACCCTCGCGGCCCTCCACCAGCGTCATATTCGACAGGTCCAGATTCCGTATCTGGTAGATGCCCTCGGCGACCTGGAACAACCCCTGTTTGCTGCAGAGCTGGCCCTGCCGCCACAGGCTGGGATTCGCGGTGGCCGGGCATTCGCCGTCGAGGAATTCGTAGGCGCCGATGTCGTAGACCACCCGACCGTCCGCGGCCGTCACCACCGGCGGGTCGAGCTCGGCCATGAAACCACGCGCCGCATTGCCGAAATCGGCGGTGTCGTCGAAGTCCAGCTGCAGGGTCATCGTTACCTCACGATCTGTCGGCCGGTTCTCGGTTCCGGTGCGGGCGAGCGCTCATCGCCGCCACCGGCTGCGGCGGCTGCGGGCCGCGATGTCGACACACGGGCATCGTCCACGCTAGGTACGGCGGCCCCGCGCTGTATCACCTGCGACGGGTGAACTCCGCCGCGCGCGGAACCGCCCGAACCGGCTCGCGAGGGCGCGGCTCATCCCCAGCGGGTGATGCCGACGGGCCACCGGCGCCGGAGACTGCACAGTATTCCGACCACTGCGACCTCCCGGAGGACCGCGATGACCGAACGCGCACCCAAGCCGTCACTGCTGTCCCGGATCACGGTGAACCAGTGGCTGGCGCTCGCCCTGACCGTGGTCGCCGTGATCTTCATCGTCGAGAACCGCGACCATGTGGAGATCCGGTTCCTGCCGGTCACGGTGAGTTCGCCGATGTGGCTGATTCTGCTGATCATGTTCCTGATCGGTCTGGTGGCCGGTCTGCTGATCCGGCGGCGCAGCCGGCGCTGAGCACCGGATCGCGGGTTCCCGGCGGCATGGTGCCGAACCCGCCCTCAGGTCATCGCTCGCTGTCGGACGGCTGGTGGCGCCCGGTCTGCTCCCCCAGGGCCGCCGCGACGGTGGGATACACCGGAATGCGCTGGGTACCCGGTTCCGCCGCCGCGAGTTCGTCGCCGAACTGGCCGATAGAACGCGCGATCCGGAAATCCACCCGGCGCCGCGCGAGAGTATCGCGCAGATCGACCAGCATGATCGCGGCGGTCACGTCGATCACCGGTGAGGTCTCGGCGTCCAGCACCACCAACCGGGTGCGCTCGGTGCACAGCTCCTGGATCCGGCGGCGGACGGTATCGGCGTTGACGAAGTACAGCCCCGATTCCACCCGCACCACCAGCGCGTCCGGGCGCGGGCTGAGGTCGGGATGCCGGGCCACGTCCAGCCACAGCCCCCCGCGGGGGGCGAGCGCCGCGATATGGGGCTGCGAGGTGCGGTAGACCAGCAGCACCATGGCGATGCCGATACCGATGAGCAGACCGGGCAGGGTGCCGAAGAACAGTACGCCCAGCAGCGCGGCCACGGCGGCGATGAAATCGGCCCGGGCGGCCTTGCCGTATATGCCACCCAGCCACTGCGACCACACCCGGTACAGCCGGCGCAGCGCCGCGATATCCACCAGTTCGATCACCGCGGCGATCACCACGGCGGCCAGGGTCGCCTCGGGCAGCTGTTCGAACAGGCCGGTGAGGAAAAGTAAGGTGAGCACGGTCAGCGCGGCCACCACCAGACCGCTGACCTGTGTTTTCGCGCCGGCCGATCCGTTCACCGCGGTTTTCGACAGACTTCCGTTCACCACCATCCCGGAGAAGAACCCGGCCCCGAGATTCGCGGCGCCCAGTCCGAGGAGTTCTCGGTTCGGGTCCACCTCGTATCCGGCCTTGGCCGCATAGGTTTTGGCGGCACCCAGTCCCTCGGCGAATCCGATGAGCAGCACCCCCACGGCGGGCCCGAGCAGATCGAGATAGTCGCCGAGCGCGACGCCGCCGGGCAGCCCCGGCACCGGCATACCGGATTCGATGGGGCCGACTATCTCGACTCCCTTGTCGTCCAGGCCCAGAACCGTCACCGCCAAGATCCCGGCGAGCACGGCCAGCAGCGAACCGGGCACCAACGGCAGCCAGCGTTTCAGCCCCAGCACGAGTACGAGGCTCAGCCCGCCGACCAACAGCGTGCGCCAGTCGATATCACCGAGGTGGGTCAGCACACCCCAGGCCTGATCGAAGAAATCACCGTCGCGTTTCCCGACACCCAGGAGCTCGGGCACCTGGCCGATGATGATCACCAGGGCCAGACCGATGATGAACCCCTTCAGCACCGGCTCGGAGATGAACGACGCCACGAAGCCCAGTCGCAGCAGTCCGGCCAGCAATCCGACCACGCCGGTGGCGATCGCCAGGGCGGTGGTGAGCGCGAGATACCGGCCGGCGTCCGCCCCCGCCAACGGCGTGACGAGCGCAGCCGACAGCGCCGCCGTGGCGGACATGGGCCCGACCACGAGATGCCGGGAACTGCCCGCCAGCGCGTACAGGACCAGCGAGGGAACCGCGGCACACAGACCCACCACGGGCGCCACCCCGGCGATGGTCGCGTACGCCAGCGCCTCCGGTACCAGTACTGCCCAGACCGTCAGCCCGGCGACCACATCCGGCCGGATCCAGGCCCGCCGATAGCCGTGCAGAGAGGGGAACAGGGCACCCCACAGTGCCCCGGCCGCACCGGCCGCCGTACTTTCCGAATCCGCTCCGCCGCGGCCGGTCACAGGCCACCGATTCCTTTACCGAGCACCACCGCGCCCATCACCGACAGCACGATGGCCATCACCACGTGATTGTTCGCCTCCAGCCAGGCCCGGGCCCGGTCGAGGGTGCCGCGCAACCGGTCGGCCGCGACGGCGTAACCGACGACCACCCCCAGCACACTGGCCGCGGCGAGCACGGTGAACACGGCCACTGCCACCACCTGTGCGCCGACCCCCAGCCCGCTCGCGCCCACTGTCACTCCCGCCGACGCGCACAGCAGCAGATTCTTCGGGTTCACCGCCGCCAGAGCCGCTCCCAGCAACAGTGCCTTGCCCGCGGTGAGCTGATCGATCCCCCGCATCCACCCCGGTTCGGCGGTATCGGCACGATGCCCCCACTGGGCAACGGCCACCGCCAGCAGCAGCAGCCCCAACCCGATCTTCATCCACGCCACCGCGCCGCCCGGTTCGGAGTCCGTGGACAGTCCGATCACGGCGGCGAGCAGGGTGAACACCACCGTCGTGAGCACGATGCCGCCGGTCCAGCCGGCGGCGAAACCACCCGCGGCCGCCGACGCGTTCTTCGACAGGATCATCAGGATGGCCGCCACCAGCGGGATCGGCGAGATCGAGACCCCGACCGCCAAGGGAAGCAGATCACCGGTCACAGTGCCCATTTCGCCACGCTAGGCCGCGGGCCGGACGGATTTCGTCATACGAACCGGGTGAATACCGGCGGCCGCCGATCCGGGAAGGCGAAGATCAGGGTCAACCGGCATCAGCCGAGGTCCTTCCCGGCTCCGGACGCGTACCCCGGCAGCCGGGCCGCCGGGGTACGCGCGAAACGTAGGTCTCAGGTCTGCGGCCGCCAGGTGGCGATCGCCCAGATCACCACGATGTTGAGGGCGATGATGAGAATCGACCACCACGGGTAGTAGGGCAGCCACAGGAAATTCGCGAGGATGGACAGGGCAGCGATGCCGATCGCCAGACCGCGTCCCCACGCCGTACCGGTCATCAACCCGAACGCGCTGATGATCAGCACCGCACCCAGCACGATATGGATCCAGCCCCACGTGGTGATGTCGAATTCGTAGGTGTAGTTCACGCCGACGACGAACAGTTCGTCCTCGGCCACCGCGGCGATACCTTCCAGCACCGACAGCACGCCGACGGTCAGCAGCAGTATCGCGGCGGCGATGGAGGTGCCGGCGGCGACCCCCTGCCGACGCGGAGTGTGGCCGGAGGTACCCGCCATCGGTTCCCGTGCAGTTGTCATCTCCACTCCTTCCGAGCGCAGGTGTGCGTCGACTCTCGCGTGCGGCACCGGGGGACACCTCACCCGTGCCGGGTGAAATCGGCCGCGCGGCGCTCACCGCGCGGGTCCGCCGGTATCGGCCTCCTCCTCCGGTTCGGTATCGGGCGGCCGGTCGCTGATGAGCACATCCATCCATCGAGTCGACGGATCGATATCGAAGAGCAGCGCCTTGGCGAGGAGGGTCAGCGGAATCGCCAGCAGTGCTCCCAGCGCCCCGAGCACCCAGGACCAGAAGACCAGGGACAGGAAGGTGACCGTGACGCTCAGCCCGACCGCGTCACCGACGAACTTGGGCTGGATCACCGACTGCACCACCACGTTGAACACGCAGTACAGCACGATCACCCACACCATCTTCGCCCAGCCGCCGTCGAGCAGGGCCAGTAGTGCAGGCGGGATCAGCCCGATCACGAATCCGATGTTGGGGATGTAGTTGGTGATGAACGACAGCAGTCCCCACAGGATGGGGAACGGGACCGCCAGCAACCACAGCGCCGCACCGTCGAGCACCGCCACAATGAGTCCGAAAACGGTGGAGACGATGAGGTACTTGCGGGTGCCGGCGGCGAAACTGCTCAGTGCGTTCGAGATATCGGGACGCATCCCGGCCACCCTGCTCATCCGGCGCCCGAAGGTCATCCCGTCGAAGGCCATGAACAGCAGCAGAGCCAGGACGAACAGCAGATTCGAGAAAACACCGGCGAGTTCGCGCAGCGCGGATTCCAGCACGTCGACCAGCTGCCCCCAATCGAAACCGCTCAGCGCCTGCTCTATCCGGTCCTGATCGACGTTCAACTGCTCCAGCAGGGAACGCACCTGATCGAACAGCGAGGAGAACTGGTCGGAGTAATCCGGGAGCGCGGTCGCCAATTGGGCGGCCGACAACGCCATCGCGGCGACCAGGCCGAGCAGCACCAGATAGACCACCGTCAGCGCCGCGAGCATCCCCACCCAGGCGGGTGCGCCGCGGCGCTGGAGCCGGGTCTGGATGGGTTGCGCGGCGATCGCGAACATCAGCGCCAGGAACACCGGGCCGAGCACACCGGAGAACGCCTTCGCGCCGGTGACGGCCACGACAGTGGCGGCCGCGACGAGCAGCACGATCAGGCCGCGCGGGATCGCCCACTGCGGCGGGTCGGCATCCTTCGATGCCGGCCCGCCGCGCTCCGGTGCGGGCTCGGCCGCGTCCGGGGGCGATGCCGTCACGACATGGCCTTGGCCTTGAGCCGTTCGAATTCGGCCTCGGAGATGGTGCCCTCGGCGAGCAACCGTTTCGCGTCCGCGATCTGGGCGGCCGGATTGGTGCCGGCGGTGTGCTGGATGTATTTCTTCTGCGCCGCCTCGACCTGCTCGGCCTCGGCCGCCGTCCGTTCGTTCATCCCCCGGCCGCGCACGATCAGGTACACCAGCGAGGCGAGCAGCGGCAGCACGATGAGCAGCACCACCCAGATCGCCTTGATCCAGCCCGAGGTCTCCTTGTCCCGGAACAGATCACCGATGATGTAGAAGAGCAGCAGCAGATAGGCGACGAACGCGAAACTCACGATAACCAGCCAGAGCGCTTCCCAGAAGGACATGGCCCACCTCTTCGCATCGGATACAGAAGTCCCCGGGTGCCGGCGACTCCTGCGACGCTATGGCCGCAGCGCCGCCGCGCGGCTCACCCGATGCGGATGATTTCGCCCGGATACGCCCTGGTAACAGGTTGGTTCACGACCGGCGGAGAGGCCTCGCAGCTCCGGTAGGCTGCGGCCGAGTGCGTGCTAGTGCTGTTTCGGACGACGTCTTCGGGAGGCACCGTGACCACTTCGCCAACACTGGATCTGACAGGTCGCTCCGTACCGCGAGCCCGGGCCCGATCACCCATCCCGGTGTTCCCCTTCACGCCCGTGTCACGGCCACGATTGCATTCGATGCTGGATACCGTGACCGAGGCGGGCAACGGTGGCGTCCTGCTGATCTGTGGGGCGGTGGGTATCGGCAAAACGGTGGCGGTGGCGGAATGGGCCGCGCGGCAACTGCCACATTCACGTCACGACACCCGGATCGCCTGGGTCACGATCCGCGATCAGACCTCGCTGTGGCCGGAGCTCCGATCCGGCCTGGGCAGTTCCGGCCCGGGCACCGGACAGCCGGCCGCCGGTGTCGGGGAGGCGGAGGCGGTGATCGCGGCGCTCGCCGACGATTCCACGCCGACGGTGCTCGTCCTCGACGACGCCCATCTGATCACCGACCCGCTCGCGCTGGCCGGACTCGAGTACTTCCTGCAGCACGCCCCGCCGACGGTGACGACCGTGCTGTGCGCGCGGTTCGACCCGCCGATCCGCTGGCATCTGCTGGAACTGCAGTCCCGGCTCACCCGGTGGAGCGCTCCCGACCTCGCGTTGTCGCCGGAGGAGGCCGCCGTACTGTGCGCCGAGCACGGGTGCGATCTCGACCCGCACTCGATGACCACCCTGATGTCGCTCACCGAGGGCTGGGCTGCGCTGGTCCGGATCGCCGCGATCTACCTCGCCGCACACAACGGCGATCACCGCGACGCCCTCACCGCGCTGGCACGGCCACCGCACGCCTTCACCGACCTGCTGGTGGGCGAGCTCATCGAAACCCTCTCACCGGCCCTGCGCCAGTTCCTTACCTGCACGAGCATCCCGGAGGAGTTCACCGATGAACTCGCCGACGCCATGGTCGGCGGCGGTTCGGCACATCGGCTCTACGAACTCGACCGGATCAACTTCCCGATGACCTCGACGACCCGCGGCGGCAAGGTCTGGCACGCCTACCATCCGATGCTGCGGGCCTACTTCCTCGCCGAAGCCAATCGGCTCGGCGTGGAACTGTGCTCGGATCTGCGGCTGCGGGCCGCGCGGCAGTTGATGTCGGCCGGGGAGTTGCGGGCCGCGCTTCCGCATCTGCTCACGGTAGCCGATCACCGGCCGCTGGCCGGTTTCCTGGCCGAGCACGCGCTGGCCCTGGTGTTCGCCGGCGACGGCGAGGCATTGTTCGACGCGCTGGCGGAGACCGCACCCGATGTTCTGGCCGACCCGTATCTGCGGTTGCTGCAGGTCACCGACGCGCTACTGCACGGCGACAGCAGTTCGGCACAGGCCTACCGGGATACGGCCCGCTTGCTCGCCGACGACGATCCGCTCTCGCTGGCGGGCCCGTACCGGCTCGAGGCACTCACCACCGCCGTGGACGCGGAACTCGCGGTGGCCACCGGCAGTGTCGCGGACGCGGGTGTTTTCCCGGACCGGATGCCGCCCGCCGACCGACCCGACCTCGACGGGTATCTCGCGGTCACCACCGGAACCGCGCTGGCCCTGCGCGGTGAGCTGGCCCGCGGTGAGGAACGACTGCGGGTCGCGCTGACCCGCACCCGGTCCCGCTGCCACCCCCGGCTACGGCTGATCGCGGTGACCCGGCTCGCTGTCACCGCGGGGCTGGCCGGATCGATCACGACCATGCGTCAGCGCGCCGAACGGGCCTGCGCCATCGCCCGCGATCACGAACTGCTGGACCTGCCGGAAACCGTGCACGCCACGGCATTGGAGGCCTACGGCGCCTACCTCCAGGGCACCGAACCGCAGCCCGGGCATATCCGGATCCTGTGCGCCGAGCACATCCGCCGCGACGGAACACCCGGCCCCGTGGCGGGTTGGCTACCGCATGTGGTGGGCAGTCTGCTGGACTGCCATCATTCTCCCGACCGGGGTGCCGCCGCCGAACGGCTGCGGCGCAGCATCGGCCGCCTTCTCGATGCGGATCCGCCTCCCGCGCTCAGCGGCGGCCTGCTCAGCGCGGCGGTATGGGCGCTGCTGGGCGCGGGCGAAACAGTGACCGCTCAGCAGCTGATCGAGCGTGCGCGCACGGTACTGGGCCGCACCCCCGATACCGTCCTGTCCGGCGCGGCGCTGACGGCGGTCGCCGGTAACCATCACGGGGTTGTTCTCCAGGTGGAACCACTACTCACGGCCACCCCGGGGCTGCATCCGGTCACCCAGCTGACCGGATGGCTGCTCTACGCTCGCGCCCACCACCAGCTCGGTAACGACACCAAGACCCGCGAAGCGATCGACAACGGGCTGTGCGTCGCCGCCACACACCGGATCACCCGCCCGTTCTTCGATGTCCCCGGCACCGTCGAACTGCTCGACTATTACGCGGGATGCTTCGGCCATCGCAGCGCGTTCGCCGATTCGGTGCGGGCCGGACATCAGCGGCGCCGGACCGACCATCCCGCGCTCACCGCGACCGAGCTGACCGTCCTGCGCCAGCTGCCCTCGGGTCGCACCACCCAGCACATCGCCGACGATCTCGGAGTTTCGGTCAACACGGTGAAAACCCATATGCGCGGGATCTACGCCAAACTCGGCACCGGCTCCCGGATGGAGACCCTCCAGGAGGCGCGCCGCACCGGGCTGCTCTGAGGCGAACGGCCGAGCTTCACCCGGAGCGGAGGAGGCACCGCGCGTGGTAGCGGCGCAGACTCGAATTCGCCGCGACGGCACCGGTCGTCGGCGGGTCCGGACGAGGCAGGAGACGGCGATGCGATACCAGTTCACCATCGACGGCGAACTCTCCGAACGCGCGCTGGCCGCCTTCCCGGAGCTCAGCGGGGACCGCGGCCAGGGCACCACGGTGCTGTGCGGTCCGCTCACCGATCCCACAGGTGTGCGCGCGGTACTCGCCCGGATCGACAATCTGGGGCTCACCGTACTCGAGATGCGCCGGCTACCGGACTGAGGTTGCGACAATGTCGCTGTTGGTTCCCATCAGTCAGCGCCGGGAACTGGCGGATATCACCGACCGACTGGACCTGAGTGCCGGTGACGTCCGCGCCAAACGGTCGGCCTTCTGGCTCATGCTGGTTCTGTCCGGTGTCATCGCGGTATCCGGCGTGGTGGGCGATTCCACCGCCACCGTGATCGGTGCCATGATCGTGGCGCCGCTGTCGGTGCCGATTCTGGGCATCGGGCTGGGAATCGCCACGGGTCGCGCTCGGCTCGTGGCCCAGAGCATTCTGGTGGTGGCGGCGGGCGCGGTCGTGGTCGTGACGCTGGGAGTCCTCGTAGCACAGGTGCTGCCGAACCCCACCGATGTGCTCGCCAATTCCCAGGTGCTGGGCCGGACCTCGCCACGGCTGGTCGATCTCACTGCCGCGTTGGCGACCGGTCTGGTCGGCGCTGTCGCCGTCACCCGGCGGGATGTCGGTGATGTCCTGCCCGGTGTGGCGATCGCCATCTCGCTCGTTCCCCCGCTGGCGGTGGTCGGTGTCTGCCTCGGTTCGGGAGGACCCGCACTCGCGCTGGGCGCGTCGATCCTGTTCGCCTCCAATGTCGTCGCCATGGTGATCACCGCCGCCCTGGTGCTGGTTCTCACCGGATACGCACACGAGGCGGGCGCGGGAGCCGCCCGGCGCGGCCGGGCCTACGCGGTTCTCGCCGCGGCTCTGGTGGTGGTCGCGGTCCCGATGGTCGTCAACTCGCTGGCCTCGCTGTGGGCCGAGCAGATCGCCGACGCGGCCGGCGAGTGGCTGCGCGATGTTCCCGGCGCGCAGGTCACCGACGTGACGGTGCACGGTGGCACCGCCACTGTCCAGATCCGCGCGCCGCAGGACCTACCGCCGCTCGGACCACTCCAGCAATCCGTCGACGCACTGGTACCGTGGGATCCCCGGGTGATCGTCGTGCATACCGTCGGTTCCCGGGTCACCGACTGATCCAGTGCTCAGTACGGGGCTGCCCGCCCGGCCCAGCGTGGACCGAGTTCACCCGCCGAGGCGCGCGGGAACGAGATCCGGTCGGGGTCACCGTCGGAGGTGAAACGCCCGCCGGGGTTCGCCGCGAGTTCGTCGAGCCAGTACGCCGAATCGAACGGCACCCGCCCGAGACCGGATCGGATCCGCGGTACCGCACCCGGATCAACCGCACCGAACGGTGACGGCGCCGGGTTCGCACCGACCAGCATGACCGCCCCGAACCGGTAGGGGGTGCCGCCCCAGGCTCCCGCGAGCGCCAGCCCCGGGTCGGCGGGGGAAGAACCGAGCGGCAACGCCATGGTGGTCACCGCGGTGCCCGGGGCGGCGGCACCGATCGCCCGCACGTTCTGGGCGAGCTCACGTTGCACTCCCCCCGCGTCCAGGGATCCCAGATCCTGGTGGGTAGCAGTATGGGCACCGATCTCGTAACCGTGCCGGGCCAGCCAGGGCAGTGCCCGGGGGTCGCCGCCGAACGGGTCGTCGGTGACGTAGAAGGTCGCGCGGGCCCGGAAATCCGGATGCCGGGCCGCGAATTCCTCCAGGACGGCCACCGCGCAGTCCGGCGCGGGCACGCCGTCGGCGGTGAACCGCAGCTGGCTGGTCGTGGAATCGTCGAAGGTGAGGACCACCGGATGTGTTCCCGCCGGGATGTCCACGGTCCCCGCGGCGTATTGGGCGGCAGTGATCGGCCGGTACCCCTCGCGGCGGAGGCGATCGAGTTCCGCGCGGAACTCGGCGGGTGTCTGGTCGTATTCGCCGGCCGGCTGCGCGGACAGCTGGTGGTACATCAGGATCGGAACGCGACCGAGTTCGTCGGCGCCGACGGCCGCCGGGTCCGGCGGTGGCGGTGTGGTCACCGCCGGTGGTGCGGGGGCGACCGGCGCCGGTTGCGGTGGCGCTGCCTCCGGTGTTCCCCCGCAGGCAGCGGCACTCACGACCACGAGAGTCGCCACGACCGACCGTCCGACTGCTCCCGGGTAACGCACCATCGCCCGAATGTTACGTGCCGACAACGATTTACGTTCCATCTCCGGGAAAGCGATTGAGAACCCCGCGATCTGTCCATATTGACGGGACAGTGTTCGTGGGAGTTGATGCGTTGTGCTCATGCGGTTGCGGACCGCCGACCGTAAACGGTTGGTGGCCCTGGCCTTCGGTGTTCTCTTGGCAGTTCTGCTGGTTTCGGCCGGGGTCGGGGCCGGACGATCTCCGGCCCCCGCGCTCCCCCTGACCGGCCTACCTCCGGGCCCGGTCGGCGCGATTGCGCTGAAGGATCTGGCCCTGCGTGTGGACGCCACCGGTCACGATCCGCACGCGGTCGAACTCACCGTGGACGGTACGGCCGTGACCGGCCGGGTGGACGGCGACACCGTCGTCTATCACCCCGAGGGGCTGGCCGACGGCGAGCACACCTTCACCGCGGAGATCCCGGTCGGCGGACCGCTGGGTTGGTTACGTGACGGACCCGCCACCGCGGCCGCTTTCACCGTCGACACCACCGCACCGCAGCTGGAGGTCACGCCGCCGGAGGCCGCGGCCTCCTACCGCGACCCGGTCACGGTGCGGGGCCGGGCCCCGGAGGCCGCGCGAGTCTCGATCGGCGCCACCACGGTGACCCCCGCGGCGGACGGCAGCTTCGAGACCGAACTGCCGCACCATCCGTCCGGCTCCGAAGTGGTGGCGGTCGACTCGGCGGGCAATACGACGAAGAAGACGCTGACCGCCGGTATCGATCTGCCGCGGATGCGCGCGGTCCACGTGACCGCATACGCATGGTCCGACGACGGTATGCGCGAATCGGTGCTGAACATGGCCAGGCAGGGCCGGATCGATACCGTCCAGCTCGATATCAAGGACGAGGACGGCACCGTCGGATACGACTCGAAGGTCCCCCTGGCCCGGAGCACCGGCGCGGCCACCCCCATCTATCGGGCCCGCGACGCGCTGCGGCAGCTACACGAGATGGGTGTCCAGGTGGTCGGCCGGATCGTCGCGTTCCGGGACCCGACCCTGGCGGGCTGGGCCTGGCACAACGGACGACCCGACTGGGTGGTCCAGAACCCGGCCGGACAGCCCTACTCCAGCCACTACGGCGCGATCGCGTTCACCAATTTCGCCCACCCGGAGGTACGCGCCTACAACATCGCACTCGCGGTCGAGGCGGGCGAGCTCGGCTTCGACGGAATCATGTACGACTACGTCCGCCGGCCCGACGGCAGCCTGTCGAGTATGAAATTCACCGGGCTCACCCGGCCGGCGACCGAAGCCGTCGCCGGGTTCCTGGGCCAGGCCCGGGAACCGGTGCACACGGCCGGTGCCCACCTCAGCGCGGCGGTGTACGGTATCGCCGCCACCCGGCCGGACCAGATCGCCCAGGACATCCGGCTCATCGCGAAACAGGTGGATTTCGTGGCGCCGATGATCTATCCCTCGCACTGGGGACCCGGTGAGTACGGCGTAGCGGATCCGAACAACCAGCCCTATGACATCGTGGCGGCGTCGCTCCGTGATTTCCAGACCGCGACCAAAGGCACCAACGCGTCGGTGATCCCGTGGCTCCAGGACTTCAGCCTCGGCGCCGATTATGGAGATGCCCAGGTCAGAGCTCAGATCGATGCCACCCGTCGAGCCGGTATCGACAGTTTCTTCCTGTGGAACCCGGCCGTGAGCTACCACGAGGGGGCCCTCGACCCGAAGTGATGCGATACCTCCGCCTTCGCTACGGCCTCCGCGGACCGCATCTGCACACCCCACAACATCGCGCACCCGCCAACACACACCCCCTGCGATACCTCCGCCTTCGCTACGGCCTCCGCGGACCGCATCTGCACACCCCACAACATCGCGCACCCGCCAACACACACCCCCTGCGATACCTCC
>NZ_JBSFDZ010000020.1:0-8232 GCF_053594175.1 Nocardia sp. NPDC001965 | reverse complement strand
TCCGCCTTCGCTACGGCCTCCGCGGACCGCATCTGCACACCCCACAACATCGCGCACCCGCCAACACACACCCACCCCGCGATACCTCCGCCTCCGCTACGGCCTCCGCGGACCACATCTGCACACCCCACAACATCGCGCACCCGCCAACACACACCCACCCCGCGATACCTCCGCCTCCGCCACGGCCTCCGCGGACCACATCCGCACACCCCACAACATCGCGCACCCGCCAACACACACCCACCCCGCGATACCTCCGCCTCCGCGGACCGCGTCTGCGCACGCCGTAACGTTGCGCGCCCGGGCCACGAACTCTTTGTTGACGCAATGGCCCGTCGGGGGGCCTGTCCGTCCATTTGTCAGTAGTGGAATGGAGCTCGGGACATGGCTTTCCGAAGTGATTACCTGGTGCGCTGCCGCACCTACCTCGCGCAGCACCGGCTCGCCACGGCGATCGCCGCCCCCGCCACGCTCGGCGTCGCGGCGGCGGTGGCCGCCGCGTACTCGGTGACCTCGCCGGCCCAGCAGGCCGATACGCAGCTGAAGGCCTCGGTCACCGAATGCCACGATATGGTCACCATCTCGGTGGCGGGCCGCGGTGACACACCGGCCGAAGGCACCACGAAACTGCTGGTGGACGCCAACGGGAAGCCGCTGCCCGCGGCACTGTCCGGTGATCACCGCAGTGAATGGGTCGACCCGGTGGTCAACGCGCCCGCCGACGATGTGGACCCCGGCTCGTATGCCGCGGTGTACATCGCCTATCCCGCGAACATGGCCAGCTACGAGGACGCTGTCACCACGGGTGTCGCGAACACGCAGCAGGTGATGCGGGAGATCGCACAGGCCTGCCCGGATACGCAGTTCGCGATCGTCGGATACAGCGAAGGTGCCGACGTGGTGCGCCGGGTCGCGATGGACATCGGCCATCAGGAGCAGCAGGATGGCGGCTACGCCGTTGTCGACCCGGCCAAGGTCACCGGCGTGGTCATCCTCGCCGACTCCGGCCGCTCGGCCGGCGACGGACCGTTCCCCGGCGCCCAGAACCCCAACGGCAACCCGGACAACTTCGACCAGCTCTACCAGAACGGCGGCACCCCGGTACCGGGCCGCGGCGCGGTCGCCGGCACCAGCGGCGATTTCGGCGCGCTGAACGGCAAGATCGCGTCCTTCTGCTCCGACGGCGACCTCACCTGCGCGGCGCCGGACAATATCTCGCTGCTGCAGCTGGTGGTGAATGTGGCCCGGCAGATGAACGTCGATGCACTCGAACGGGAGGGCCTCACCCCCGCCACCGGACAGGATGTCGCGGTAGTCCTCAGCCGGGTCGCACTGCTGGCCCTCGCCGATATCCAGTCGCAGCCGAACTGGATGGCCAGTGACGAAACCTTCCTCCAGGTACTGCTGCGGGTCTCGGACCCCGCCTACAAGCCGGGGCAAGCCACCACCCCGGCGCCCACCCCCGCCGATTCCATCTCGACCGATCAGATGTCCCCGCTGGCGTATCTGCCGCAGAAGGTCCTCAACGAGATCGTCGGGTTGATCGTCACCAACCAGAACACCATCCCGGTGATCCTGTCCGACCCTTACAACCTCACCCTCGGGCCCAACGCCACCGGCCACCACTTCGACTACTGGCGCGACGCCGACCCCGGTAACGGCAAAACGCTGACCTCGGCAGAATACGCGGCGGCCTGGCTCACCCATCTGGCCAAGCAGGCTCAAGCCGGCGAACCGGTGAACACGAAATCGGCGCCCACGCCCGCGGATCTGGACGACGCCTATCGCGCGGCGGCCGAGACCACGACCGATCCGACGAGCACAGCGGCGACCGCGGCGCCGACGACCGGGCCGAGTGCCCCGGTGACCACGGAGCCCGCGACCGGATCGTCGACCGCGACCGGATCGTCGACCACCGCGCCGGCGCCGACGGCGGTACCGTCGACGACCGATACCACCACCGCGCCGCCGGCCACGGTGACCCCGACGGAGCAGCAGCGCCCCGGCGCGGAGCCCACCGAAACCGGCACTGCCCCCGCCGCCCCGGAACCGAGCACGCCACCGGTCGCCGCGACCACCCGCCCCGTACCCACCCGGGCCGCGGCGGACAGTACCTCGGTGACTCCGAACCCGACCGTCACAGAGACCACCACTTCTCCCGTACCGGTACCGGCCGCGGGCTGATCCGCCGGGGTATCGGCCGGTCGCCCCGTGCGACCGGCCGATACCCGTACCGAGGGCAGATCGCCCGGCGTCGCACCGGACATCCTCGCCGATATCGGCGAGGATGGGCCCATGACGATTTCCGCCGACGATATGGATCATCTGCGCTGCTGTGTCGATCTCGCCCGCGAGGCGCTGGCCGCGGGCGATCAGCCGTTCGGCTCGCAACTGGTCGCCGCGTCGGGCGAGGTGCTGTTCGAGGACCGCAACCGGGTCTCCGGCGGCGATGCCACCCGGCACCCGGAATTCGAGATCTGCCGCTGGGCGGCCGCCCAGCTGAGCCCGGCCGACCGCGCGGCGGCGACCGTGTACACCTCGGGTGAGCACTGCCCGATGTGTTCGGCGGCCCACGGCTGGGTCGGTCTCGGCCGTATCGTGTTCGCCACCTCGACCGGTCAGCTCACCGGATGGCTGCGCGAATGGGGCGCACCGCCGACGCGGGTGGCCTCGCTGCCGATCACGCAGATCGTGCCCGGTGTGGTCGCGCAGGGCCCGGTGCCCGAATTCGAACAGGAGATGCGCGCCCTCTATCAGCGGTGCTTCGCCCCCACCTGATCCGGTTCAGCCGGGCACGCCACTGCGTAACCAGGCGATATGGCGCCCCGAGATATCCGCGGTGGTCAACAGATCGAATCCGGTCTCGTCGGCCAGCCCGGCCGCGTGATCGATACCCGCCTCGGCCCAGGGAAACCAGTCCCCGGCCTCGGTGCGGGTTTCGAGCCGGATCTGCCGGATGCTGATACCTGTTCCCGGGCAGGAGAATTCGACGACCGCCAGACCGCCCGGCCGGAGCAGTCCGGAAACCCGGCGCAGAATGCGGTGCGGGTCGCCACCGATACCGATATTGCCGTCGGCGAGCAATGCGTAGTGCCAGCGGCCGTCGCCCGGCAGCGGGCCGAAGATATCGCGGGCCACGGCCGGTGCGCCACGATGCCGGGTGACCGCGATCGCGGTGGGTGAGATATCGACGCCGAGCGCGACGACCCCGCGCCGGCACAGCGCCTCGACCAGCCGGCCGGGCCCGCAGCCGAGATCGACCGTCGGTCCGTCACAGCAACCGACCAGAGCCGAATCCACATGCTGGTCGGCGGCGGTGACCCGGGTGCCACCGAGCCAGCGGCGGGTCGGTAACCGGGTGCGATCGCCGTCGGCCGAACGGATCCAGCAGTCGCGACCGGTCAGCGCGGGATCGAACCGGCCGATCACCGGGCGACTCGCGGCGCGCCGAGGGCCGCCACCGCCGCGGCGAATCGTCCGGAACAGTCGGCGGCGACCCGCAGGGCATCCGCGTAGTGGTCGACATCGGTGAACGTCGGCAGCGCGGCCACCCGATACCCGTTGGCGCGCAGGATCGCCCGGGTGGCGGCACCGGTGCGCGCGGTCGACATCGGTATCTCCGCGAGCAGCCGGGTGGCCCGCGGATCGGGCAGGCCCAGCCCCCACCAGCCGCCGTCGGTGGCCGGGCCGAGCAACACCTCGGCCCCCGTGGCCAACACCCGGGCCGCATCGCTGAGCACCCGGGCACTCACCTGCGGGGTGTCCATGCCGATCTGGAACACCGGCAGACCCGTCCGGGCGAGATCGGCGTGCGCGTTCGCCAGCCGGACCGCGAAATCCGGACCGCGCTGCGCGATCACCTCGAATTCCGCCAGTTTCGCCGCTATCTCGTCGCCGAATTCCGCGGCGGCCGGATCACCGGTGAACGCGACCACGCGGTGGGCGACCGGACACGCGGCGACGGTGTCGAGGGTGTCCAGCAGTGCGGCGGCGGCCAGCCGGGCCGCCTGCACCGGTGTCAGCGGCGGGGTCAGCCTGGTCTTGGCGTACCCGGCGACCGGTGCCTTGGCGACCACCAGCAGCGCCACCGGCAGTGGTCCGGTATCCGCGCGGCCGGCCGCGGGCGGTTCCGCGGTCCGGCTCACCGCAGGACCGCCAGGAAATCGCGGGTGGCCCGCAACGATCCACGTGCCGACCCCGATACTTTCGAACGCCCACCGGCCCGTGCGCGGTAGCTGATATCGACCTCCCGGACATCCCAGTGCGCGGCGGCGGCCCGGACGAGCAACTCCAGCGGGTAGCCGAACCGATCGTGCAACCGCCCCAGCGATTCCAGCCGCTGCCGGTCCGCCACCCGCATCGCACCGATATCGTGCACCGGTAGTCCGTACCGGCGGCGCAATCGGCGCGCGACGACGCGATTGCCGAGCCGGGTGTGCCACGGCCAGATTCCGCCGCTCACCGGCCGCCGCCGGCCGACCGCGAGATCGGCACCGGCCCGGATCTCGGCCACCAGCAGAGGCAATTCGCCGGGATCCATCGATCCGTCACCGTCGAGCACCGCGACCAGTTCGGTCCGGGCGGCGGCGATACCGGCCTGGACCGCGGACCCGTAGCCGGGCCGCGGTTCCACGACCACGCGGGCACCGTGCCCGGTCGCGACGGCGGCGGTGTCGTCGGTCGATCCGTTGTCGACCACGATCGGCTGATATCCGGCCGGTAGCGCGGCCAGGACCACCGGCAACGCTTCGGCTTCGTTCCGGCACGGGATCACCACGGTGACGCCGGCCGGTTCGCGGTGCTCTGTCGGCATGGGTGCCACGGTATGCCCGAAACAGCGCAAAACCTGTGACAAAAGCATGACGCCGTGTCCGATCACCTGGTGAATACGCTTTGCCGGAGACAGATCGGCCTAGTGTGTCCTCTGTGCCGGAGTCGATCGAGATCACCGCGTCCCGCGCCCGGATCCGGGGCGAACTGGTCGGGGCCGCGGCCGCCGCGATCCTCGTGGCATCGGCGTTCACGGTCCCGCAACTGGCCGGCGAACCCTGGCGGCGCAGTCTGTTCGCCGCCGCCGCCCCGATTTTCGGCCACTGGTCACCGCATATCGGCTGGGGCACTCTCCCCGCTGTGGCCCTCGCCGCGGCAGTGATCGCAGTGGGCCCGGCACTGGCCGACCGGCTGCCCTGGCGGCGGCTGCTCACCATCGGATATCTCACAGCGGTGCTGTGGGCATTCGCGCTGGCGCTGGTGGACGGTTGGCGGCGGGGGTTTACGGCGCGGCTCGCGGACGGTCACGAATATCTCGCCGAAGTACCCGGCGTCACCGATATCCCGGCTGCGCTGCGCACCTTCGCCGACCGGATCGTCGACGGACAACCGGATTCCTGGACCACGCATGTATCAGGTCATCCACCCGGTGCCCTGGTGTTCTTCGTACTGCTCGACCGAATCGGCCTCGCGGGCCCCACCTGGGCGGGGATCGTCTGTGTGCTGGCCGGATGCAGCGCACCGATTGCGGTCGCGGTCGCACTGCGTGCCCTCGGGGCCGAAGCACACGCCCGTTCCGCACTGCCCTTTCTGGTGTCGGCCCCCGCGGCGATCTGGGTCGCGGTTTCCGCCGATGCTCTGTTCGCCGGTGTGACGGCCTGGGCGGTGGCATTGCTCGCGGTCGCCGCCGGCGCCGAATCCACCTACCCCGCCGGGACCGCACCGGCATACCGGAAGACCACCACGGTCCGTGATCCGCGACGCCGGACCGGGGGTATCGACCCACCAGGGTGGCTGCCGGACCCGGAAACCGTTCCCCCGGTGGCGCGCCGAGCGACGTCAGCGACAGCGTTCGCGGCGGGGGTGCTGTTCGGATTCGGGATCTTCCTCAACTACGGCCTGATCCTGATGGGCCTCATCGCCGCCGCGGTACTGCTCGGGGCTCGATCCGTCCGCCCGCTGCTACCCGCTCTCCTGGGCGCGCTGGTCGTCGTGGCCGGGTTCGCGGCCGCCGGTTTCTGGTGGTTCGACGGCTACCATCTGGTGGTCGAGCGGTATTACCAGGGGATCGCCGCCACGCGTCCCTTCGGCTACTGGTGGTGGGGCAATCTCGCGGCCACGGTATGCGCGGTGGGACTGGCGACCGCCGCCGCCCTGCCGCGGACGCTGGCCCCGTCGCGGTTACGTGCGCTCGACCCGGCCGCGCTGTTGGTCGCCGCCGCGGTATGCGCGGTCGCCGCCGCCGATCTCAGTGGCCTGAGCAAGGCGGAAACCGAACGGATCTGGTTACCGTTCGATATGTGGCTGCTGGCGGCGACAGCCTTCCTGCCGCGCGGACATGCTCGTCCCTGGCTCGCGGTCCAGACCGCCGGAGCCCTGATTCTGGTCCATCTGCTGATGACGAATTGGTGAGGTATCCATGTGCATACTCGTGGCCGACGACGATCCCGTGGTCCGGGACGTGGTGCGCCGCTACCTCGAACGGGACGGGCGGACCGTGCTGGAGGCCGGCGACGGTCGGACCGCCTACGCCGCCCTGGCCCGCACCGGTGAGCCGGGCGCGGTGGAGTTGGCGGTACTGGACGTGATGATGCCGGAACCCAACGGTGTCGAGCTGTGCCGGGCGATCCGGACCGGCATCCGTCCGGATACCCCGATCATTCTGCTCACCGCGCTGGGTGACGAGGACGATCGGGTACTGGGCCTGGAAGCCGGCGCCGACGACTACATCACCAAACCGTTCAGCCCGCGTGAACTGGCGCTACGGGTGGCATCGGTGCTGCGCCGCACCCACCGCGCACCGGCACCGGACCCGGCGCCCCTGCGTGCCGGACCGGTCGTCGTGCACCCGGCCGCCCAGACGGTATTCGTCGACGACAGGCCGGTTTCGCTCACCCGCCGGGAATTCGATCTGCTGGTTTTCCTGCTGCGCAATCGCGGACAGGTGTTCAGCCGGGAGGGATTGCTGGAACAGGTGTGGGGCTGGGATTTCGGTGATCTGTCGACGGTGACCGTGCATATCAAGCGGTTGCGCGCCAAGCTCGGTGCCCGGCACCGCATCGAAACCGTCTGGGGTCGCGGCTACGCCTGGGATCGCGGCGATATCACTGTGGAGTGTGCCGATGCCCGATGACCTGCCCGAGATCATCGGATACACACTGGCTTGCTCATTGCCGGTGGTCCTGGCCGGGGCCCTTGGCCTGCGCGCCCTGCGCAACCGTTCGCTCACCGGGAGTACGGCGGTGCTGGTACTGATCCCGACCTTGGCCACCTTGGCCGGAATCACCGGTGTCAGCGGATTGATGTTCACCGCGGAATTCCGGCGTACGTCCATCGTGCTCCTGGTGGTCGCCGCCGTCACCGTTCCGGCCGGGATCCTTCTCGGCCGCGAACAGGCCCGGAAAACGGTGTGGGAGAAACAAATTCGCGATCAGGAACGTGCAGCCGAACAGTCGCGCCGTGAACTCGTGGCATGGGTGAGCCACGATCTGCGGACCCCGCTCGCCGGGATCCGGGCGATGACCGAAGCACTCAGCGACGGTGTGGTGGCCGAGCCGGCCGATATCGCCCGGTACGCCGAGCAGATCGGCCGGGAGACCCGGCGGCTGTCCCGGATGGTCGACGATCTCTTCGAGATGTCCAAGATCTCGGCAGGCGCCTTGCGACTCGATCTCGAACCGCTCGACCTGCGCGAACTCATCGACGAGATCTACGCCGCTCATCGCGCGACCGCCGATCGTGCCGGGGTCGGGTTCGTCGCGAGCCAGCCCGCCGCGCCGCTGCCGGTCGCGGCCGACGATCAGGCGCTGGGCCGGGTCCTGGCCAACCTGGTGTCGAATGCCATCGCCCATACACCGCCCGGCGGCGAGGTCGTTATCACCGCCGGGCAGACCGGCGGCCACGTCTGGACCCGGGTCGACGACTCCGGGCCCGGGATAGCGGCCACCGATCTACCCCGTGTCTTCGAGGTCGCCTACCGGGGCACCGCGGCGCGCTCCCCGGTGGCGGATAACGGGATCCCCACCGGTAGCGGCATGGGTCTGGCCATCGCCGCGGGCCTGATGCAGGCGCACCGAGGCGCGATCACGGCGGCGAACCGCGAGGTGGGTTGCCGGTTCGAGATCCGGTTGCCGGCCGATTCGGCCTAGAGAGTGTCCTCAAAGCCAGATGAGCAGGGTGGCCAGGTCGAGCATCCCGCGGTAGGACGTGGCGGTCTTGTCGTAACGGGTGGCGATCGCT